>NZ_CP145889.1:0-117500 GCF_036894365.1 Lysinibacillus sp. Y5S-8
TTGGAACATTTAGAAGAACTATGGAATAATGTCCTGGCTCAAGTTGAACAAAAAATTTCTAAACCAAGCTTCGAAACGTGGCTAAAGTCTACAAAACTACTATCTTATAATGGTAGTGGTTCCACTGTGACAATAGCTGCGCCTAATTCGTTTGCTCGAGACTGGCTTGAGAATCATTATATTCATTTGATTACAGGTATATTAACGGAGCTTACAGGCGAAGACTTGCTTATTAAATTTGTTGTTCAAAAAAACCAGGATTCGGACGATTTCGATTTGCCGGCGCCGATTATCCAAGCGAAAAATAACGATCACCATGATATTTCACCAGGTATGTTAAATCCGAAATATACTTTTGATACGTTTGTTATTGGCTCTGGTAACCGCTTTGCACACGCTGCCTCGTTAGCTGTCGCTGAAGCCCCTGCAAAGGCATATAATCCTTTCTTTATTTATGGGGGAGTTGGGCTAGGTAAAACACACTTAATGCATGCCATTGGCCATTATGTTTTAGAACATAATCCAAATGCAAAAGTAGTCTACTTATCATCCGAGAAATTTACAAATGAATTTATTAACTCTATTCGTGATAACAAAGCACTTGATTTTCGCAATAAGTACCGCAACGTGGATGTACTGCTAATTGATGATATTCAATTCCTTGCTGGAAAAGAATCAACTCAAGAAGAATTTTTCCACACTTTTAATACTTTACATGAAGAATCAAAACAAATTGTTATATCCAGTGACCGTCCTCCTAAGGAAATTCCAACATTGGAAGATCGGCTACGTTCACGCTTTGAGTGGGGGTTAATAACTGATATTGCGCCGCCTGATTTGGAAACTCGTATAGCTATCTTGCGCAAAAAAGCAAAAGCAGATGGTCTAGAGGTACCAAATGAAGTAATGCTTTATATTGCGAACCAGATTGACTCCAATATTAGGGAGCTTGAAGGTGCGCTTATTCGCGTCGTCGCCTATTCTTCACTGGTGAACAAAGATATTACGGCAACATTAGCAGCTGAGGCATTAAAAGATATAATCCCAAATTCAAAGCCGCGAGCAGTGACAATACTAGATATTCAAAATGCAGTAGGGGAACATTTTAATATACGTTTAGAAGATTTCTCTGCCAAAAAACGTACAAAATTAATTGCTTTCCCACGTCAAATCGCTATGTATTTATCACGCGAATTAACAGATTTTTCGCTGCCGAAAATTGGCGAAGAATTTGGTGGTCGCGACCATACGACTGTCATCCATGCACACGAAAAAATATCTTCTATGTTGAAAGATGACGTTCAACTACAACAAGATGTTAAACAAATTCGTAGTATGTTAGGTAAGTAATTACTGTGGACAAACCAACTATTTAAACACAAACTTATACACAGTCTATCTACATGTGGATAGACTGATTTTATTCATAAAAATACACTTATCCACAAATCCACAGGGCCTATTACTATATCTTTTTATTTTATATAAATAAATAATATAAATATGTGAGGGAAATAGAATGAAATTTGATATTTTACGTGACCGTTTATTAGAGGGTTTAAATGATGTCATGAAAGCAGTAAGTTCAAAAACAACTATTCCAATTTTAACGGGGATTAAAATTGATGTAACAGAAGAAGGTATTCGCTTAACAGGTAGTGATGCTGATATTACAATTCAAACATTTATTCCAGTAGAAGAAGATGGACAACAAATTATTCACATTACTGAAACAGGATCTATTGTTGTACAAGCACGTATGTTTAATGAAATTGTACGTAAATTACCAACAAACGATGTTGAAATCCAAGTAACACCAGGTTTCCAAACGCATATTCGATCAGGTAAATCTGAGTTCCATCTAATTGGCTCTGATGCAGCAGAGTACCCATTATTACCAGAATTAACGGAAGATCAAAAATTTACTATTCCGGCTGATCTTTTAAAAACAATTATCCGTGAAACAGTATTTGCAGTTGCCACTTCTGAAAGTAGACCAGTGTTGACAGGTGTAAACTGGCAGATCAAAAACGAAACTTTAATCTGTGTTGCAACAGATAGTCATCGATTAGCAAGACGTAAAGTACAATTGGAAAATTTACCAGAAGTTGAACATAGCGTAGTTATTCCAGGGAAAAGTTTAAATGAATTAAATAAAGTACTAGAAGATTCTACAAATTTAGTGCAAATTGTTATTACAAGCCAGCAAGTATTATTTAAAACTGGTGATGTATTATTCTTCTCTCGTTTACTGGAAGGCAATTACCCAGATACAACGCGTTTAATCCCTGAAGAATATCAAACAAATGTAACGATTAACGGTAAAGCTTTATTACAAGCTATCGACCGTGCGTCACTTGTTGCACGAGGAGATCGAAACAATGTTGTACGTTTTGAAATATTAGATAACCAAGCAGTTGAAGTTTCTTCTAATTCTCCTGAGATCGGTAAAGTGCAAGAAGAAATTCCTGTTGAATCATTAGAAGGAGAAAGCTTGAAAATTTCCTTCAGTGCAAAATATATGATGGAAGCTTTAAAAGCAATTGATGGCCAAGATGTAGTTATTCAATTTACAGGAGCGATGAGACCATTTATTTTACGCTCCGTTCACGATGATGCTATTTTACAATTGATTTTACCTGTACGAACTTATTAAGAATTTCATAACTGCTAAGATAGTCGCTATTGTGACTATCTTTTTTTACTTATGGCGTAATTTTAGGTATGATAGAGAGATAGACAGTCTGTATTCGGAGGGAAACACACTATGCAGGACATTAAAATTGATGAGGAGTTCATCACGTTAGGGCAGCTTTTAAAAATTACTGATGCCATTAGTTCAGGTGGCATGGCCAAGTGGTTTTTACAAGAAAATGCTGTATATGTAAATGGAGAAGTAGACGATCGTCGAGGTCGAAAATTACGTGACGGAGACGTTATAAATATTCCAGGATGTGGTCGCTTCCAAATCGTAGGACCAGCTGGACAATAAATTATGTATATTGAGCAAATAAAACTTACAAATTATCGTAACTATGATGCCTTAGCTTTAAACTTTTCTCCAAAAATTAATGTTTTTATTGGTGAAAATGCTCAAGGAAAAACAAATGTTATGGAGTCCATCTATGTTTTAGCAATGGCTAAATCCCATCGAACAACGAACGATAAAGAATTGATACGTTGGGATTCAGACTATGGTAAAATAGAAGGGGCCGTTAAAAAAAGGCATGGTATTTTACCAATCGAACTTACGATTACAAAGAAAGGTAAAAAGGGCAAGATAAATCATATAGAGCAAAGTCGCCTCAGTCATTATATTGGTCAAATGAACGTTGTTATGTTTGCGCCAGAAGACTTGAACGTTGTAAAGGGGAGTCCTCAAATACGCCGACGTTTTATTGATATGGAGATTGGGCAAATTTCGCCTGTCTATTTACATGATTTATTGACCTTTCAAAAAGTTTTAAAACAACGTAACCATTTCTTAAAGATGAATCAAGGCAAGTCCATGTCAAATGATGTGATGTATGAGGTCTACAATGAACAATATATTCATGCAGCTACCCAAATTATTCGTAAAAGATTTCAATTTATGGATTTATTGCAGGAGTGGGCAGAACCTATACACGCAGGCATATCACAAGGTAAGGAAACACTGGTTATAAAATATCGTACGGTAGCTGGTATTGAAAAAGAACACTCTACCAGTGAAATTGAAAATACTTTACATCAAAAATTGATTGAAGCGAGAGAACGTGAATTTGACAGGGGTGTGACACTTGTTGGCCCACACCGTGATGATTTGCAGTTTTTAGTAAATGGCTATGATGTTCAAACTTATGGCTCTCAAGGACAACAACGTACAACTGCATTGTCTTTAAAGCTTGCTGAAATTGAATTAATTAAACAAGAAACAAAAGAAACACCCATACTACTTTTAGATGATGTTTTGTCGGAACTCGATGATTATCGTCAATCGCATTTATTAAATACCATTCAAGGTGAAGTCCAAACCTTTGTAACAACTACAAGTGTGGATGGAATTCATCATGAAACGATGGAACAGGCTCAACTGTTCCACGTGAAACAAGGTGCGATTGAAAAAAGTTAGCCAGGGTAGTTTTTTAGATTACAAAAGAATGGTAATAGTCAGCTCGGTTGACTGTTCATTCATTTACACACAATGATGTTATGAAGGAGTAGATGAAAGCCGTGGCTATAGAGAACGAAGGTTTACAAAACCAAGCTTATGAAGCCGATCAGATACAGGTACTAGAAGGTTTAGAGGCAGTACGTAAAAGACCAGGGATGTATATCGGTTCAACAAGTTCTAAAGGGCTTCACCATTTAGTATGGGAAATTGTTGATAATAGTATCGATGAAGCTCTTGCAGGATTTTGTACAGATATACAAGTAACAATTGAAAAAGAGAACTGGATTCGCGTAGAAGATAACGGTCGAGGTATTCCAGTTAGCATTCAAGAAAAAATGGGTAAGCCAGCTGTTGAAGTTATTATGACAGTTTTACATGCTGGTGGTAAATTTGGCGGTGGAGGCTATAAAGTTTCTGGTGGTCTTCATGGAGTTGGGGCATCAGTGGTGAATGCACTCTCTGTTGAAACAATTGTTCAGGTTCATCGTGAAGGTCATATTCATGAAATTAAGTTTGAACGTGGGAAAACTGTTCAAGAATTAATGGTGATCGGTGAAACAAACCACAATGGTACAACAACTCGATTTAAAGCTGATCCAGAAATTTTTAAAGAAACGACTGTTTATGAATATGATATTTTAGCTCATCGTATTAGAGAATTGGCTTATTTAAATCGTGGTATTAAGATTACGATTGCTGATGAACGAGAAGAAGAGGTTCGTTCCACTACATATCACTATGAAGGTGGTATTCGATCTTATGTTGAGCATTTAAACCAATCTAAAGAGCCAATCCATGATCCAATTGATGTTCTTGGAGAGAAGGATGGCATCTCAGTGGAAATTGCTATGCAATACAATGCTGGATTCTCCTCTAATATTTTTTCATTTGCTAATAATATTAATACGTATGAAGGCGGTACACATGAGTCTGGTTTTAAAACAGCACTTACACGTGTTATTAACGACTATGCTCGAAAAAATGGATTGCTTAAAGAATCTGATGCAAATCTTACAGGCGAGGATGTACGTGAAGGGTTAACAGCTATTGTTTCTGTTAAACATCCAGATCCACAATTTGAAGGACAAACGAAAACAAAGCTAGGGAATTCAGAAGTAAGTCAAATTACTAATTCATTATTCTCAGATGGCTTTGAACGTTTTATGTTAGAAAATCCAACTGTTGCTCGTAAGGTTGTAGAAAAAGGTTTAATGGCTGCCCGTGCACGTGTAGCTGCGAAAAAGGCACGTGAATTTACTCGTCGTAAAAATGCACTTGAAGTATCAAGCTTACCGGGTAAATTAGCTGACTGTTCTTCTACTATCCCCGCTGATTGTGAAATTTATATTGTTGAGGGTGATTCAGCCGGCGGTTCGGCTAAATCTGGACGTGACCGTCACTTCCAAGCGATTTTGCCTTTACGTGGTAAGATTCTTAACGTTGAGAAAGCTCGACTAGATAAAATTTTATCGAATGCGGAAATTCGTGCAATGATTACAGCATTCGGCACAGGTATTGGTGAGGAGTTTAATTTAGAAAAAGCTCGTTATCATAAAATCATTATCATGACAGATGCCGATGTCGATGGAGCACATATTCGTACATTACTTTTAACATTCTTCTTCCGTTTCCTTCGACCACTTATAGAAGCAGGCTATATTTATATTGCACAGCCACCACTTTATCAAGTGAAACAAGGTAAGCATATTGAGTACTGCTACGATGAAGAAACATTAAAAGAAATTATAGAACGACTACCCAAAATGCCAAAACCAAATGTGCAGCGTTATAAAGGTCTTGGTGAAATGAACGCTGAGCAACTTTGGGAAACAACAATGGATCCAGAGTACCGCACATTATTACAAGTAGAATTAGATGATGCAATTAAAGCTAACCAAGCATTTGAGCGTTTAATGGGCGATGAAGTTGAACCTCGTCGTCAATTTATCGAGGAAAATGCCGTATACGCTAATTTAGATATCTAATTTTTCTTGAGAGGAGGTCTACACTTTGTCAGAACAAGAACGCTCCGGTGTTAAAGGAGTTAATATCACAGAAGAAATTGAAACATCCTTTCTTGATTATGCAATGAGTGTAATTGTATCGCGTGCATTACCTGATGTACGTGATGGATTAAAACCAGTTCATCGTCGTATTTTATATGGGATGCAGGAATTAGGTAACACCGCAGATAAAGCTTACAAAAAATCAGCACGTATTGTTGGGGATGTAATGGGTAAGTACCATCCACATGGTGACTCATCCATTTATGATGCAATGGTACGTATGGCGCAAGATTTTAGTTATCGTTATATGCTTGTTGATGGTCACGGAAACTTTGGCTCTGTTGATGGTGATGGAGCAGCAGCCATGCGTTATACAGAATCACGTATGTCTAAAATAGCTATGGAAATGCTTCGTGATATCAATAAAGATACAATTGACTACACTGATAACTATGATGGATCAGAAAAAGAACCAATTGTTTTACCAAGTCGCTATCCAAACCTTTTAGTGAACGGTGCTGCGGGAATTGCCGTTGGTATGGCAACGAATATTCCTCCTCACCAGTTAGGAGAAACAATTGATGCTGTTATAGCACTTTCTGAAAATCCAGCCATTACTACTGAGGAGTTAATGGATATTATTCCAGGTCCTGATTTCCCTACTGGAGGATTGATTTTAGGGCGTAGTGGTATTCGCAGAGCTTATGAAACTGGACGTGGTTCCATCATTATTCGCGCGAAGGTCGAAATTGAGCAAAAGTCAAATGGTAAGGAAACCATTCTTATTCATGAATTACCTTACCAAGTGAATAAGGCTAAGCTTATTGAAAAAATTGCAGAGCTTGTGCGTGATAAAAAAATAGATGGTATTACAAATTTACGTGATGAATCTGACCGTCGCGGTATGCGAGTAGTCATTGAAATTCGTAAAGATGCCAACGCTAATGTAGTTTTAAATAATTTATATAAACAAACAGCTATGCAATCAAGCTTTGGTATCAATATGCTGTCATTAGTAAATGGTCAACCAAAAGTATTGGGCTTAAAAGAAATGCTTTACCATTATTTAGAGCACCAAAAGGTAATTATTCGTCGTCGTACAGAATTCGAACTTCGAAAGGCTGAAGATCGTGCTCATATTTTAGAAGGCTTACGAATTGCACTCGATCATATTGATGAAATAATTGCCATTATTCGTGGTTCACGTAGCGGCGAAGAAGCAAAGCCGCAATTAATGGAGCGTTTTAGCTTATCAGAGCGCCAGGCTCAAGCTATTTTAGATATGCGTTTAGTTCGCTTAAGTGGATTAGAACGTGAAAAAATTGAAGCAGAATACCAAGAGCTTCAAATTCTTATTGCGGATTTAAAAGCAATTTTAGCGGATGAAGAAAAAATTGTGGATATTATTCGTACTGAAATTTTAGAGGTGAAAGAACGTTTTAATGATATACGCCGTACTGAGATTACATCTGGTGGTCTAGAAATGATTGAGGATGAGGATTTAATTCCTGTTGAAAACTCAGTTGTTACTTTAACACATAATGGCTATATCAAGCGTTTAGCTGCGAATACATATCGTAGTCAAAAGCGTGGTGGTCGTGGTGTACAAGGAATGGGTACAAACGAAGATGATTTTGTAGAGCATCTAATGAATACCTCTACCCATGATACAATTTTATTCTTTACGTCAAAAGGTAAAGTATTTAGAGCAAAAGGATATGAAATTCCAGAGTTCGGTCGTACCGCTAAAGGATTACCAATTGTAAACCTACTCAACATAGATAAAGGTGAAAAAGTAACAGCCATGATTCGCGTTGGATCGTTTGATGAAGATGCTTACTTTATCTTTACGACGAAAACAGGTATTACGAAACGTACACCTGTCTCACAATTTGCTAACATTCGAACAAATGGTTTAATAGCTATTAGCTTACGAGAAGATGATGATCTTATTTCTGTACGTCTAACAGATGGAGATAAGCAAGTGATTATTGGTACACGCGATGGTATGCTCGTTCGTTTCCAAGAAGATGACATTCGTTCTATGGGTCGTACAGCTGGTGGAGTGCGAGGCATTAAGCTACGTGATGGTGACGAAGTAGTAGGCATGGAGATTGTTGAACCAGGGCAAGAAATTTTAGTTGTTACTGAGAAAGGTTACGGTAAACGTACTTCTGAAGATGAATATCGTTTACAAAGTCGCGGTGGTGTAGGTCTGAAAACTATCCAGATTACAGATAAAAATGGACCTATGGTAGCTGTGAAAACAGTTGATGGTTCTGAAGATCTCATGCTTATTACAATCAATGGTATGTTGATCCGTATGGATATCAATGATATTTCATTAATTGGACGTAGTACGCAAGGAGTTCGTTTAATTCGATTAGGAGACGACGAATTAGTTGCGACTGTAGCTAAAGTTGAAAAAGCTGAAGAGTCTCCAGAAGACGAAGAAGATGAAATAGAGGAATAATTTCAACCGATGACGACAGAATTACATGTCGTTCATCGGTTTTTTTTACGTAAATAATGAAAAATAAGTAATTATTTAGAATTCCATGATAAAATGAAGATACCTTATTTGAAGCAAGAAACAGTGGAGAGGTGTTCATTTCGTGGAAACTATATATGTTCCAATTTCAGAGTTAGGCGTTGGTAAAGTAATTTCTGAAGATATTTTTGCTAATACACAGTATCCAATCATTTTTAAAGATACGATGATTTCCTACGTACATTTGCAAGTATTTCATGCGTTTAATATTTTCAACGTCCCCGTTTATAAAAATGAAAACGACACTCGAGTAGAGAAGAAAGAAAATGATGTTGAGGTTGTGATAGAAGAAATACCGACTTTTAGAAAAGTCTATAATAATTCTGTTGAACAATTCAAAAAAGAATTTAAAAATTGGGAAGCCGGAGCAAAAGTAGATATTGCCAAGGCAAGGACAATTATTTTACCTCTAGTGGAGATGGTCCTAGATGATCGTACAATTATATTTGATTTAAATGAGTATTCAAATGCGAAAGACTACTTGTATCACCATTGTGTTGCAACTGGTTTGATTTCCGCAGTAATTGCTCAAAAGCTTGGTTATGATAGAGGGATTACCATTCAAGTTGCAATAGGTGGTTTATTAGCTGATTGTGGTATGGCTAAAGTACACCCACGTATTAGAGATAAGAAGACACCTTTAACAGAGCAAGAATATGATGAAATTTATAAACATCCAATTTATAGCTATAATATGGTAAAAGATTTAACGATTTTAAAGGAGACAATGAAAGAGGCAATTTTCCAACATCATGAACGTTTAAATGGAAGCGGCTATCCGAAAGGTGAAAAGATCGCTAATATCTCTATTTTTGCTCAAATTATAGCTGTGGCAGATGTCTTTCATGCTATGACATGTGAACGAGTATATAGATCAAAACAATCTTCATTTAAAGTTATAGAAATGATTAATGAATCTGAGTTTGGGAAGTTCGATATTAAAGTAGTACGTGCTTTAATCGATATTGTTGCAGATCTTCCTATAGGTACGATTGTTGAACTGTCTAATTTGGAACGTGGTGAAGTAATGTTTGTAAATAAATTTGCACCAACACGTCCACTCATTAAATTAATCCATTCAGGAGAAATTTTCGATTTAGGAAAAAATCGTAGTTTTTATATTTCACGAATTATAACAAGTCTTTAAAAAATATTAGGGCAAACCATATATTATGGCTTGCCATTTTTTAACTCTTAATGCCATTAGTAAAGTATATGTCCATGTTGAGTATAGTTTGCATCTTTTTTACTAAGTGTCTGGATAGTATATTTCTATAAAATAACAGACAATATTAATCCATTAGGTAGTAGTCTTATTTGCTATGATGGTGTTTAAACGCATTTAATTATATTGTATTTAAATATTTTCGGAGAAAGTGTTGACATAGTTTTAGAATCTTGATATTATAAATGAGTCGCCAAGAGGTGACAGTGAAATAATGAACATGAACCTTGAAAACTGAACAAGCAAAACGTAATCAATAAAGTTTTCAGTAACTAACTTCGGTTAGTGAACGAAACAAAATTTTGGACATCAAAATGATGCCAGCAAAACAATTTGAGCTATTCAAATTTCTTTTATGGAGAGTTTGATCCTGGCTCAGGACGAACGCTGGCGGCGTGCCTAATACATGCAAGTCGAGCGAACAGAGAAGGAGCTTGCTCCTTCGACGTTAGCGGCGGACGGGTGAGTAACACGTGGGCAACCTACCCTATAGTTTGGGATAACTCCGGGAAACCGGGGCTAATACCGAATAATCTGTTTCACCTCATGGTGAAACACTGAAAGACGGTTTCGGCTGTCGCTATAGGATGGGCCCGCGGCGCATTAGCTAGTTGGTGAGGTAACGGCTCACCAAGGCGACGATGCGTAGCCGACCTGAGAGGGTGATCGGCCACACTGGGACTGAGACACGGCCCAGACTCCTACGGGAGGCAGCAGTAGGGAATCTTCCACAATGGGCGAAAGCCTGATGGAGCAACGCCGCGTGAGTGAAGAAGGATTTCGGTTCGTAAAACTCTGTTGTAAGGGAAGAACAAGTACAGTAGTAACTGGCTGTACCTTGACGGTACCTTATTAGAAAGCCACGGCTAACTACGTGCCAGCAGCCGCGGTAATACGTAGGTGGCAAGCGTTGTCCGGAATTATTGGGCGTAAAGCGCGCGCAGGTGGTTTCTTAAGTCTGATGTGAAAGCCCACGGCTCAACCGTGGAGGGTCATTGGAAACTGGGAGACTTGAGTGCAGAAGAGGATAGTGGAATTCCAAGTGTAGCGGTGAAATGCGTAGAGATTTGGAGGAACACCAGTGGCGAAGGCGACTATCTGGTCTGTAACTGACACTGAGGCGCGAAAGCGTGGGGAGCAAACAGGATTAGATACCCTGGTAGTCCACGCCGTAAACGATGAGTGCTAAGTGTTAGGGGGTTTCCGCCCCTTAGTGCTGCAGCTAACGCATTAAGCACTCCGCCTGGGGAGTACGGTCGCAAGACTGAAACTCAAAGGAATTGACGGGGGCCCGCACAAGCGGTGGAGCATGTGGTTTAATTCGAAGCAACGCGAAGAACCTTACCAGGTCTTGACATCCCGTTGACCACTGTAGAGATATAGTTTCCCCTTCGGGGGCAACGGTGACAGGTGGTGCATGGTTGTCGTCAGCTCGTGTCGTGAGATGTTGGGTTAAGTCCCGCAACGAGCGCAACCCTTGATCTTAGTTGCCATCATTTAGTTGGGCACTCTAAGGTGACTGCCGGTGACAAACCGGAGGAAGGTGGGGATGACGTCAAATCATCATGCCCCTTATGACCTGGGCTACACACGTGCTACAATGGACGATACAAACGGTTGCCAACTCGCGAGAGGGAGCTAATCCGATAAAGTCGTTCTCAGTTCGGATTGTAGGCTGCAACTCGCCTACATGAAGCCGGAATCGCTAGTAATCGCGGATCAGCATGCCGCGGTGAATACGTTCCCGGGCCTTGTACACACCGCCCGTCACACCACGAGAGTTTGTAACACCCGAAGTCGGTGAGGTAACCTTTTTGGAGCCAGCCGCCGAAGGTGGGATAGATGATTGGGGTGAAGTCGTAACAAGGTAGCCGTATCGGAAGGTGCGGCTGGATCACCTCCTTTCTAAGGATTATTTCGGAATACAAACCTAGGGTTTGTAAGATTACGTTTTGCGTTCAGTTTTGAAGGTTTATTAAATAATATAAAACTTCCAAGAGGGCCTATAGCTCAGCTGGTTAGAGCGCACGCCTGATAAGCGTGAGGTCGATGGTTCGAGTCCATTTAGGCCCACCATATATACCTCTTGGGGCCTTAGCTCAGCTGGGAGAGCGCCTGCCTTGCACGCAGGAGGTCAGCGGTTCGATCCCGCTAGGCTCCACCAATCTTTGTTCTTTGAAAACTGGATAAAACGACATTGAAATTGTAACAAACACATTTATTTTTTTAAGTTTTTTTATAGGCTTAATAACATTAAAAGGTTTCAAGACACGAGCAGTTCTAGGAAGCAATCGAGTGAATGAAGGAGCGTACTTGAGTACGTGACTGATTGAACGAGAGAAGCTGACAACGAAATGCGATGTGTATTGAAAGCTGATAGGTTAAGTTATTAAGGGCGCACGGCGAATGCCTTGGCACTAGGAGCCGAAGAAGGACGGCACTAACACCGATATGCTTCGGGGAGCTGTAAGTGAGCTTTGATCCGGAGATTTCCGAATGGGGGAACCCACTACGTTTAATCGCGTAGTATCTTGACGTGAATACATAGCGTCTTGAAGGCAGACCCAGGGAACTGAAACATCTAAGTACCTGGAGGAAGAGAAAGAAAAATCGATTCCCTGAGTAGCGGCGAGCGAAACGGGAAGAGCCCAAACCAAGAGGCTTGCCTCTTGGGGTTGTAGGACACTCAATACGGAGTTACAAAAGAGCGAGTTAGATGAAGCGACTTGGAAAGGTCCGCCAGAGCAGGTAAAAGCCCTGTAGTCGAAAGTTTGTTCTCTCCTGAGTGGATCCTGAGTACGGCGGAACACGTGAAATTCCGTCGGAATCCGGGAGGACCATCTCCCAAGGCTAAATACTACCTAGTGACCGATAGTGAACCAGTACCGTGAGGGAAAGGTGAAAAGCACCCCGGAAGGGGAGTGAAAGAGATCCTGAAACCGTGTGCCTACAAGTAGTTAGAGCCCGTTAATGGGTGATAGCGTGCCTTTTGTAGAATGAACCGGCGAGTTACGATTACGTGCGAGGTTAAGCTTTAGAAGGCGGAGCCGCAGCGAAAGCGAGTCTGAATAGGGCGAAATAGTACGTGGTCGTAGACCCGAAACCAGGTGATCTACCCATGTCCAGGGTGAAGGTAAGGTAACACTTACTGGAGGCCCGAACCCACGCACGTTGAAAAGTGCGGGGATGAGGTGTGGGTAGCGGAGAAATTCCAATCGAACTTGGAGATAGCTGGTTCTCTCCGAAATAGCTTTAGGGCTAGCCTCGTGATGAGAATACTGGAGGTAGAGCACTGTTTGGACTAGGGGGCCATCCCGGTTTACCGAATTCAGACAAACTCCGAATGCCAGATATTTATACACGGGAGTCAGACTGCGAGTGATAAGATCCGTAGTCAAAAGGGAAACAGCCCAGACCACCAGCTAAGGTCCCAAAGTAATCGTTAAGTGGAAAAGGATGTGGCGTTGCACAGACAACCAGGATGTTGGCTTAGAAGCAGCCATCATTTAAAGAGTGCGTAATAGCTCACTGGTCGAGTGACGCTGCGCCGAAAATGTATCGGGGCTAAACGATTCACCGAAGCTGTGGATTGACATCTACGATGTCAGTGGTAGGAGAGCGTTCTAAGTGCGTTGAAGTCAGACCGGAAGGACTGGTGGAGCGCTTAGAAGTGAGAATGCCGGTATGAGTAGCGAAAGACGGGTGAGAATCCCGTCCACCGTATGACTAAGGTTTCCTGAGGAAGGCTCGTCCGCTCAGGGTTAGTCGGGACCTAAGCCGAGGCCGATAGGCGTAGGCGATGGACAACAGGTTGATATTCCTGTACCACCTCCTCACCGTTTGAGAAATGGGGGGACGCAGTAGGATAGGGTAAGCGCGCTGTTGGTTATGCGCGTCCAAGCAGTAAGGCGTGTGTGTAGGCAAATCCGCACACTGTAACGTTGAGCTGTGATGGCGAGTCCGTATGGACGAAGTTCCTGATTTCACACTGCCAAGAAAAGCCTCTATCGAGGTGAGAGGTGCCCGTACCGCAAACCGACACAGGTAGTCGAGGAGAGAATCCTAAGGTGTGCGAGAGAACTCTCGTTAAGGAACTCGGCAAAATGACCCCGTAACTTCGGGAGAAGGGGTGCTCTTGAGCGTGCAAGCGCATGAGAGCCGCAGTGAATAGGCCCAGGCGACTGTTTAGCAAAAACACAGGTCTCTGCAAAACCGTAAGGTGACGTATAGGGGCTGACGCCTGCCCGGTGCTGGAAGGTTAAGAGGAGTGGTTAGCGCAAGCGAAGCTGCGAATTGAAGCCCCAGTAAACGGCGGCCGTAACTATAACGGTCCTAAGGTAGCGAAATTCCTTGTCGGGTAAGTTCCGACCCGCACGAAAGGCGTAACGATCTGGGCACTGTCTCAACGAGAGACTCGGTGAAATTATAGTACCTGTGAAGATGCAGGTTACCCGCGACAGGACGGAAAGACCCCGTGGAGCTTTACTGTAGCCTGATATTGAATTTTGGTACAACTTGTACAGGATAGGTAGGAGCCAGAGATCTCGGAGCGCCAGCTTCGAAGGAGGCGTCGGTGGGATACTACCCTGGTTGTATTGAAATTCTAACCCATGCCCCTTAGCGGGGCAGGAGACAGTGTCAGGCGGACAGTTTGACTGGGGCGGTCGCCTCCTAAAAGGTAACGGAGGCGCCCAAAGGTTCCCTCAGAATGGTTGGAAATCATTCGTAGAGTGTAAAGGCACAAGGGAGCTTGACTGCGAGACCTACAAGTCGAGCAGGGTCGAAAGACGGGCTTAGTGATCCGGTGGTTCCGCATGGAAGGGCCATCGCTCAACGGATAAAAGCTACCCCGGGGATAACAGGCTTATCTCCCCCAAGAGTCCACATCGACGGGGAGGTTTGGCACCTCGATGTCGGCTCATCGCATCCTGGGGCTGTAGTCGGTCCCAAGGGTTGGGCTGTTCGCCCATTAAAGCGGTACGCGAGCTGGGTTCAGAACGTCGTGAGACAGTTCGGTCCCTATCCGTCGTGGGCGTAGGAAATTTGAGAGGAGCTGTCCTTAGTACGAGAGGACCGGGATGGACACACCGCTGGTGTACCAGTTGTCTTGCCAAAGGCATCGCTGGGTAGCTATGTGTGGACGGGATAAGTGCTGAAAGCATCTAAGCATGAAGCCCCCCTCAAGATGAGATTTCCCATTACGCAAGTAAGTAAGATCCCTCAAAGACGATGAGGTAGATAGGTTCGAGGTGGAAGTGTGGTGACACATGGAGCTGACGAATACTAATCGATCGAGGACTTAACCAAAAACGTTTGAACCATTCAATGAACCGTTTATCCAGTTTTGAAAGAATAATTTCTTTTATGAAGGGTTTCAAGATACGAGTAGTTCGAGGAAGCAATGGAGAGAGGGAAGGAGCGTACTCAAGTACGTGACTGACTGAACGACAGAAGCTGACGAAGAAATGCGATGTATATTGAAAGCCGACCATAGTCTAGTGATGATGGCAAAGAGGTCACACCCGTTCCCATACCGAACACGGAAGTTAAGCTCTTTAGCGCCGATGGTAGTTGGGGGCTTCCCCCTGTGAGAGTAGGACGTCGCTAGGCAATAAAAACAGTCAGCTGTGTGCTGGCTGTTTTTTATTTTTGTATCTTTTGAAAACCCCTTGCTATGCGAGGGGTTCTAAAGAGCTTCTAGCTATGGACAAGAAAAAATCTCCAATCGTATAATGAATTCAGGTCTGGTCAACCGACTTCGTACGAAAGGGGATCCAAATAGATAACAAGAGTTTAGCACACACAACATGGAATTATAAGTATCACATTGTCTTTGCGCAAAAATATAGAAGGCAGATTATTTGTGGACAAATCAAAGTTAATATAGGGAGAATCCTTTGCTAGTTAGGTGAAAGAAAGGAGCAGAAATTATCGAAGCAACAGCCTGCCCTGATTATATTCATATGTTGGTGAGTAATCCTCCAAAATTAAGTGTTTCATATGGGTTATTTGAAAGGGAAAGGTAGTTTAATGAAATTTGATTGACAGGCGAATCTGAAATACAAATATATTAACAGGGAGTTTTGGTGTCGTGGATATTATGTAGATACAGTAGGAAGAAACAAAAAACATTCAGGAATATATAGTCAATGACAACAGTATTCTTGAGGATCAAATGATCATGAAGGGTTGTTCATGCATAAAAATCTTGACTAATTTAAATTTATTTTCAGCTATTTGTATGGAATGTCCTGTGCGCTTCCTTTCTCTACTATGACATTATAAGACCAATTATATTTTTGCATAAATCGTTACACTATTTTTTTGTTGGTAGATTTCTGAAAAATGTAGTGATTTCACCTTAACCATAACGAAATGTATTGCCTGCCCTTACCTTACCTGGCTGTTTCGCCTCTTTCTCCTCTACGAATGTTTCAATAGCATTTTAACTGTGTGTGTTTTATATTCAGTTCCTTTAGTACTTGTTTTACTGGTATACAAGCTACTTCATTTCATTTGCCCTCATTTTTACTTCAAATGGGTAACTTACTCTTAACCGCCATAGAAAAAACGCCTCTCTTAATTAATAGGTCAGTATATACTAATTACCTTCCTTTTATGAAATCCCTTCTATTCCATATATTGATAAAAATTAATTCAATCATAAACAAAAGTTGTTAACCATGTTTTAGGTTTCGACAATAAAGTATAAATTTTAGTTCTAATCATCATTACCCTCTCTTATACTGTAAAGATTACATCAAAAAGGAGAGGAAATTTTGTGGATTGATGGCGTTTTTTCTGGTGGTGGTTTGAAGGGATTTGCCCTGGTTGGGGCATATCAAGTACTAGAAGCTGAACATTTTCGTTTTAAACGTGTAGCTGGTACAAGTGCAGGTGCAATTTTAGCTGCGTTTATTGCTGCGGGATATAGCGGTAAAGAGATCGAAGCTATGCTAGAAGAATTGGATGTACCTTCATTACTGGATCCTAGAAGAACAATATTACCTTTCCCTTTTATGAAATGGATAAATGTTTATAATCATTTAGGTCTTTATAAAGGAAAGGCATTAGAAAAATGGTTTTTTCAAAAATTAGCTGCAAAAGGTGTATATACTTTTGGAGATTTGCCTAAAGATTCACTAAAATTAGTAGCTTCAGATTTGACCAATGGTAGAATGATTGTTTTACCAGATGATCTACACAAATATCAGATTGATGCGAAGAACTTTTCAGTTGCTTGTGCACTACGTATGAGTTGTGGTATACCATTTTTCTTTGAACCAGTTACCTTAAAAACTGGCAAAGGAGAATCAGTAATCGTGGATGGTGGGGTTTTAAGTAATTTCCCATTATGGATATTTGATGATAAAGAAGGTCGAAAAGTACGACCAATTTTGGGTTTGAAGCTAAGCAGAAGGAGAGAAGAACAATGTCCGCAAGAAATTAAAAATGGCCTAAACTTATTTGAAGCATTATTTTCAACTATGAAAGACGCACATGATGAGAGGTATATATCAAGGCGACATGAAAGAGATATTATCTTTATTCCTGTAGAAGACTATAGTGCAACTCAATTTGATTTAAATGAGGAGACAAAGGAAACTCTTTTAGAAATAGGAAGAAATCGTACAATTCAATTTTTACGGAATTGGCCAAGGTTGAAATTTTAGTTCGTTTAAAATTATTTATATAAAACTATTGACCAATAATAAATGAGGTGTTATTATATAAAAGTTGCTGTTGAGATAAGCAACTACTAAAATATAAAAATAAAATAACTGTTGACATTAAATATTAAACATGTTATTATATAAAAGTTAGCTCTTAACAAAGAGAAAACATAAAATGAACCTTGAAAACTGAACAAGCAAAACGTAATCAATAAAGTTTTCAGTAACTAACTTCGGTTAGTGAACGAAACAAAATTTTGGACATCAAAATGATGCCAGCAAAACAATTTGAGCTATTCAAATTTCTTTTATGGAGAGTTTGATCCTGGCTCAGGACGAACGCTGGCGGCGTGCCTAATACATGCAAGTCGAGCGAACAGAGAAGGAGCTTGCTCCTTCGACGTTAGCGGCGGACGGGTGAGTAACACGTGGGCAACCTACCCTATAGTTTGGGATAACTCCGGGAAACCGGGGCTAATACCGAATAATCTGTTTCACCTCATGGTGAAACACTGAAAGACGGTTTCGGCTGTCGCTATAGGATGGGCCCGCGGCGCATTAGCTAGTTGGTGAGGTAACGGCTCACCAAGGCGACGATGCGTAGCCGACCTGAGAGGGTGATCGGCCACACTGGGACTGAGACACGGCCCAGACTCCTACGGGAGGCAGCAGTAGGGAATCTTCCACAATGGGCGAAAGCCTGATGGAGCAACGCCGCGTGAGTGAAGAAGGATTTCGGTTCGTAAAACTCTGTTGTAAGGGAAGAACAAGTACAGTAGTAACTGGCTGTACCTTGACGGTACCTTATTAGAAAGCCACGGCTAACTACGTGCCAGCAGCCGCGGTAATACGTAGGTGGCAAGCGTTGTCCGGAATTATTGGGCGTAAAGCGCGCGCAGGTGGTTTCTTAAGTCTGATGTGAAAGCCCACGGCTCAACCGTGGAGGGTCATTGGAAACTGGGAGACTTGAGTGCAGAAGAGGATAGTGGAATTCCAAGTGTAGCGGTGAAATGCGTAGAGATTTGGAGGAACACCAGTGGCGAAGGCGACTATCTGGTCTGTAACTGACACTGAGGCGCGAAAGCGTGGGGAGCAAACAGGATTAGATACCCTGGTAGTCCACGCCGTAAACGATGAGTGCTAAGTGTTAGGGGGTTTCCGCCCCTTAGTGCTGCAGCTAACGCATTAAGCACTCCGCCTGGGGAGTACGGTCGCAAGACTGAAACTCAAAGGAATTGACGGGGGCCCGCACAAGCGGTGGAGCATGTGGTTTAATTCGAAGCAACGCGAAGAACCTTACCAGGTCTTGACATCCCGTTGACCACTGTAGAGATATAGTTTCCCCTTCGGGGGCAACGGTGACAGGTGGTGCATGGTTGTCGTCAGCTCGTGTCGTGAGATGTTGGGTTAAGTCCCGCAACGAGCGCAACCCTTGATCTTAGTTGCCATCATTTAGTTGGGCACTCTAAGGTGACTGCCGGTGACAAACCGGAGGAAGGTGGGGATGACGTCAAATCATCATGCCCCTTATGACCTGGGCTACACACGTGCTACAATGGACGATACAAACGGTTGCCAACTCGCGAGAGGGAGCTAATCCGATAAAGTCGTTCTCAGTTCGGATTGTAGGCTGCAACTCGCCTACATGAAGCCGGAATCGCTAGTAATCGCGGATCAGCATGCCGCGGTGAATACGTTCCCGGGCCTTGTACACACCGCCCGTCACACCACGAGAGTTTGTAACACCCGAAGTCGGTGAGGTAACCTTTTTGGAGCCAGCCGCCGAAGGTGGGATAGATGATTGGGGTGAAGTCGTAACAAGGTAGCCGTATCGGAAGGTGCGGCTGGATCACCTCCTTTCTAAGGATTATTTCGGAATACAAACCTAGGGTTTGTAAGATTACGTTTTGCGTTCAGTTTTGAAGGTTCATTCTTCTTGAATGAACATCTTCAAAACTTGTTCTTTGAAAACTGGATAAAACGACATTGAAATTGTAACAAACACATTTATTTTTTAAGTTTTTTTATAGGCTTAATAACATTAAAAGGTTTCAAGACACGAGCAGTTCTAGGAAGCAATCGAGTGAATGAAGGAGCGTACTTGAGTACGTGACTGATTGAACGAGTGAAGCTGACAACGAAATGTGATGTGTATTGAAAGCTGTTAGGTTAAGTTATTAAGGGCGCACGGCGAATGCCTTGGCACTAGGAGCCGAAGAAGGACGGCACTAACACCGATATGCTTCGGGGAGCTGTAAGTGAGCTTTGATCCGGAGATTTCCGAATGGGGGAACCCACTACGTTTAATCGCGTAGTATCTTGACGTGAATACATAGCGTCTTGAAGGCAGACCCAGGGAACTGAAACATCTAAGTACCTGGAGGAAGAGAAAGAAAAATCGATTCCCTGAGTAGCGGCGAGCGAAACGGGAAGAGCCCAAACCAAGAGGCTTGCCTCTTGGGGTTGTAGGACACTCAATACGGAGTTACAAAAGAGCGAGTTAGATGAAGCGACTTGGAAAGGTCCGCCAGAGCAGGTAAAAGCCCTGTAGTCGAAAGTTCGTTCTCTCCTGAGTGGATCCTGAGTACGGCGGAACACGTGAAATTCCGTCGGAATCCGGGAGGACCATCTCCCAAGGCTAAATACTACCTAGTGACCGATAGTGAACCAGTACCGTGAGGGAAAGGTGAAAAGCACCCCGGAAGGGGAGTGAAAGAGATCCTGAAACCGTGTGCCTACAAGTAGTTAGAGCCCGTTAATGGGTGATAGCGTGCCTTTTGTAGAATGAACCGGCGAGTTACGATTACGTGCGAGGTTAAGCTTTAGAAGGCGGAGCCGCAGCGAAAGCGAGTCTGAATAGGGCGAAATAGTACGTGGTCGTAGACCCGAAACCAGGTGATCTACCCATGTCCAGGGTGAAGGTAAGGTAACACTTACTGGAGGCCCGAACCCACGCACGTTGAAAAGTGCGGGGATGAGGTGTGGGTAGCGGAGAAATTCCAATCGAACTTGGAGATAGCTGGTTCTCTCCGAAATAGCTTTAGGGCTAGCCTCGTGATGAGAATACTGGAGGTAGAGCACTGTTTGGACTAGGGGGCCATCCCGGTTTACCGAATTCAGACAAACTCCGAATGCCAGATATTTATACACGGGAGTCAGACTGCGAGTGATAAGATCCGTAGTCAAAAGGGAAACAGCCCAGACCACCAGCTAAGGTCCCAAAGTAATCGTTAAGTGGAAAAGGATGTGGCGTTGCACAGACAACCAGGATGTTGGCTTAGAAGCAGCCATCATTTAAAGAGTGCGTAATAGCTCACTGGTCGAGTGACGCTGCGCCGAAAATGTATCGGGGCTAAACGATTCACCGAAGCTGTGGATTGACATCTACGATGTCAGTGGTAGGAGAGCGTTCTAAGTGCGTTGAAGTCAGACCGGAAGGACTGGTGGAGCGCTTAGAAGTGAGAATGCCGGTATGAGTAGCGAAAGACGGGTGAGAATCCCGTCCACCGTATGACTAAGGTTTCCTGAGGAAGGCTCGTCCGCTCAGGGTTAGTCGGGACCTAAGCCGAGGCCGATAGGCGTAGGCGATGGACAACAGGTTGATATTCCTGTACCACCTCCTCACCGTTTGAGAAATGGGGGGACGCAGTAGGATAGGGTAAGCGCGCTGTTGGTTATGCGCGTCCAAGCAGTAAGGCGTGTGTGTAGGCAAATCCGCACACTGTAACGTTGAGCTGTGATGGCGAGTCCGTATGGACGAAGTTCCTGATTTCACACTGCCAAGAAAAGCCTCTATCGAGGTGAGAGGTGCCCGTACCGCAAACCGACACAGGTAGTCGAGGAGAGAATCCTAAGGTGTGCGAGAGAACTCTCGTTAAGGAACTCGGCAAAATGACCCCGTAACTTCGGGAGAAGGGGTGCTCTTGAGCGTGCAAGCGCATGAGAGCCGCAGTGAATAGGCCCAGGCGACTGTTTAGCAAAAACACAGGTCTCTGCAAAACCGTAAGGTGACGTATAGGGGCTGACGCCTGCCCGGTGCTGGAAGGTTAAGAGGAGTGGTTAGCGCAAGCGAAGCTGCGAATTGAAGCCCCAGTAAACGGCGGCCGTAACTATAACGGTCCTAAGGTAGCGAAATTCCTTGTCGGGTAAGTTCCGACCCGCACGAAAGGCGTAACGATCTGGGCACTGTCTCAACGAGAGACTCGGTGAAATTATAGTACCTGTGAAGATGCAGGTTACCCGCGACAGGACGGAAAGACCCCGTGGAGCTTTACTGTAGCCTGATATTGAATTTTGGTACAACTTGTACAGGATAGGTAGGAGCCAGAGATCTCGGAGCGCCAGCTTCGAAGGAGGCGTCGGTGGGATACTACCCTGGTTGTATTGAAATTCTAACCCATGCCCCTTAGCGGGGCAGGAGACAGTGTCAGGCGGACAGTTTGACTGGGGCGGTCGCCTCCTAAAAGGTAACGGAGGCGCCCAAAGGTTCCCTCAGAATGGTTGGAAATCATTCGTAGAGTGTAAAGGCACAAGGGAGCTTGACTGCGAGACCTACAAGTCGAGCAGGGTCGAAAGACGGGCTTAGTGATCCGGTGGTTCCGCATGGAAGGGCCATCGCTCAACGGATAAAAGCTACCCCGGGGATAACAGGCTTATCTCCCCCAAGAGTCCACATCGACGGGGAGGTTTGGCACCTCGATGTCGGCTCATCGCATCCTGGGGCTGTAGTCGGTCCCAAGGGTTGGGCTGTTCGCCCATTAAAGCGGTACGCGAGCTGGGTTCAGAACGTCGTGAGACAGTTCGGTCCCTATCCGTCGTGGGCGTAGGAAATTTGAGAGGAGCTGTCCTTAGTACGAGAGGACCGGGATGGACACACCGCTGGTGTACCAGTTGTCTTGCCAAAGGCATCGCTGGGTAGCTATGTGTGGACGGGATAAGTGCTGAAAGCATCTAAGCATGAAGCCCCCCTCAAGATGAGATTTCCCATTACGCAAGTAAGTAAGATCCCTCAAAGACGATGAGGTAGATAGGTTCGAGGTGGAAGTGTGGTGACACATGGAGCTGACGAATACTAATCGATCGAGGACTTAACCAAAAACGTTTGAAACATTCAATGAACCGTTTATCCAGTTTTGAAAGAATAATTTCTTTTATGAAGGGTTTCAAGATACGAGTAGTTCGAGGAAGCAATGGAGAGAGGGAAGGAGCGTACTCAAGTACGTGACTGACTGAACGACAGAAGCTGACGAAGAAATGCGATGTATATTGAAAGCCGACCATAGTCTAGTGATGATGGCAAAGAGGTCACACCCGTTCCCATACCGAACACGGAAGTTAAGCTCTTTAGCGCCGATGGTAGTTGGGGGCTTCCCCCTGTGAGAGTAGGACGTCGCTAGGCACAATAAAACAGTCAGCTGTGTGCTGGCTGTTTTTTTATTTCCTATTTCCTAATGAAATTCTTTAATAATTTAAAGGATTTTCTACAAAAAACAATTACCTTCTAAGAAATATTATGAAAAAATTAAATATATCTAACTCATTCTATATTTTTACTGTAGCTATTTATTTGGATTTTTAATTAAAATTTGCTATCATTAAAAATCTGAATTGTCTTTCTTTTATAAGTTTCTTGACAGTAGCAGTCCACGTTGTTAATCTTACAATTAATATTCTTTTAACTATAGGAGGAAGTTACGAAAATGTGGGAGACTAAATTTGCCAAAGAAGGTTTAACTTTTGATGATGTATTATTAGTACCAGCTCATTCCGAAGTATTACCGAAAGATGTTGATCTATCTGTTCAATTAACACCAAAGATTAAATTAAACATTCCAATGGTCAGTGCAGGTATGGATACAGTTACAGAGTCTAAAATGGCGATTGCTATGGCACGTCAAGGCGGTATCGGTATTATTCATAAAAACATGGGGATCGATGAGCAAGCTGAACAAGTAGAAAAAGTAAAACGTTCTGAAAATGGTGTTATTACAAACCCATTCTTCTTAACTCCGACACATCAAGTTTTCGATGCTGAGCATCTAATGGGTAAATACCGAATCTCTGGTGTACCTATTGTTGATAGTATGGAAAATCAAAAGCTAGTAGGGATTATTACAAACCGTGACTTACGTTTTATCTCTGATTACTCTTTAAAAATTGAAGATGTAATGACAAAAGAAGATTTGATTACAGCACCTGTTGGAACGACTTTAGAGGATGCTGAAAAAATTCTTCAACAATATAAAATCGAAAAACTTCCAATTGTAGATGAAGAAGGTAGATTAACTGGCCTTATTACAATTAAAGATATCGAGAAAGTAATTGAGTTCCCGAATGCTGCTAAAGATACACATGGTCGTTTACTAGTAGGAGCAGCAGTCGGTGTATCAAAAGATACAATGGTGCGTATTGAGAAACTTGTAGAAGCACAAGTTGACATTGTAGTAATCGATACAGCCCATGGGCATTCAGAAGGCGTTTTACAAACAATCCGTTCAATCCGAGAAACTTACCCAGAGTTAGAGATTATTGCTGGTAACGTAGCTACAGGAGAAGGTGCACGTGCATTATTTGAAGCTGGTGCAGATGTTGTTAAAGTAGGTATTGGTCCAGGTTCTATTTGTACTACACGTGTTGTAGCTGGTGTGGGTGTACCACAAATTACAGCAGTATATGATTGTGCTACAGTAGCTCGTGAGCTTGGTAAAACAATTATTGCTGATGGCGGTATTAAATACTCTGGTGATATCGTAAAAGCTCTAGCAGCTGGAGGTAATGTTGTAATGCTTGGTTCACTTCTTGCAGGTACATCTGAATCTCCTGGAGAAACAGAAATCTTCCAAGGACGTCGTTTCAAAGTTTACCGTGGTATGGGTTCTATCGGAGCAATGGAAAAAGGTTCTAAAGATCGTTACTTCCAAGAGGATGCGAAAAAATTAGTACCTGAGGGTATTGAGGGTCGCCTTCCATATAAGGGACCATTAGCTGATACAATTTACCAACTGATTGGTGGTATTCGCGCTGGTATGGGTTATTGTGGAGCACCACATCTTGAGCACCTACGAGATAATGCACAATTTGTTAGAATGACAGGTGCTGGTCTACGTGAATCACATCCACATGATGTACAGATTACAAAAGAATCACCAAACTATTCCATGTAATAAATTACTTGCAACTTTTATGCTTTCGCATCGTCTACAAAGATGGCGCGAGAGCATTTTTTTATGGTAGAGAGTCAACACGGTTGTTGTTATCTATGATAAAATGTCGAGGACAAGATTATTTTTTTGGAGGGCTTTAAAGGTGAAAAAGAAAATGAACACCGTATTACGTTTACTCCTAATTCCTGTTTTATTATTTAGTATTTTTGCGGGTATTCCTGCAAAGGCAAATGCGGAAACAGATTTGGGATTAACAGTGGATGCTGCGATTTTAATTGACGCAGATTCAGGGAAAATTTTATATGAACAAAACGCAGATACTTCACTAGGTATTGCAAGTATGACGAAAATGATGACTGAATACCTGTTACTGGACGCGATTGATGCAGGGACAGTTAAGTGGGAACAGGAATATCAAGTAACAGATTATACGTATCGTATGTCTCAAAATCGTGCATTAAGTAATGTACCTTTACGTAGAGATGGCTCTTACACGATTCGTGAGTTATACGAAGCCATGGCCATTTATTCGGCAAATGCGGCAACCGTAGCTATTGCCGAAACGATTGCGGGTTCTGAGACTGAATTTTTAAAGTTAATGAATAAAAAGGCAGAGGAACTTGGCTTAGAGGGTTATAAATTTGTCAATTCTACGGGTCTTAATAACGCTGATTTATTTGGTATGCATCCATCAGGTACAGGTCCAGAAGACGAAAATGTGATGCCTGCTAAATCTGTAGCTAAATTGGCGTATCATCTATTAAAAGACCACCCGAAGGTTTTAGAAACATCTCAAATTACAAAGAAAACGTTCCGTGAAGGCACAGATGATGCAATTGAAATGTCTAACTGGAACTTTATGTTACCTGGATTAGTGTATGAGTATCAAGGTGTAGATGGATTAAAAACAGGTACAACAAACTTTGCAGGTCACTGCTTCACAGGTACTGCGGAGCGCAATGGCACTCGTTTGATTGCAGTTGTTATGAAAGCTGTTGATGCAAATGGACAAGGATCATATGCAGCTCGCTTTGATGCCACAGCAAAATTATTTAATTATGGTTTTTCACAATTCTCTAAACAAGAAATTTTACCAGCGAACTATACATTCAAAGATCAAAAAACAGTAAAAGTGACAAAAGGTAAAGAAGACAAAGTAGCGATTGCAGTAAAAGAACCAATTTCATTTATGATTAAGTCTTCTGATAAAGATTTATATAAACCTACATTGGTTTTAGATAAAAAGAGTTTAGAGGCAGATGTTAAGAAAGACACTGTTGTAGGAAAGGTCGTTATTGAGCGCACAGAAGGCACTGATTACGGCTTTATCGATGGCAAGGATATTTCATCCGATGTTGTCACAACAGAGGCTGTAGAGCGTGCTAGCGGTATTTCATTGTTCTTCCAAGGTATAGGTAACTTCTTCGGCAATTTATGGGGAGGCATTGCAGACTTTGTTGGAGGACTATTTTAATCTATAGTTAATGAGCACATGAATGTTATAAAGCATTCATGTGCTTTTTCACATTTTAGCATAGTCCTGCATAAGCTAATAGGCGAAAGGATGTGGCTAAATGTGTGGAATTACAGGATGGGCTAGTTTTCAAAGGGATTTAAGAACAAGTGACACAATTTTAAAATCGATGACACAAACATTAAATAAAAGAGGGCCGGATGATGAAAATATTTGGTGTAGTGAGCATATTGCATTTGGCCATCGACGATTGGCAGTTATCGATTTAATTGGCGGCAAACAGCCAATGAAAAAAATATATGATGGCGTAAACTATGTCATTACATACAATGGCGAACTTTATAATACGGAAGAGTTACGTAAAGAACTTTTAAAAAGAGGACACAGCTTTACAACACATTCAGATACGGAAGTGTTATTAACTGCCTATATTGAGTGGAAAGAAAAATGTGTAGATTTTTTAAATGGCATTTTTGCCTTCGGTGTTTGGGATGAGCAAACACAATCACTATTTTTATGCCGAGATCGATTAGGTGTGAAACCTTTGTATTATACAGAGCAACAAGGCGGTGTGCTTTTTGCATCTGAAGTGAAGGCCTTGTTGGCACATCCGACGGTTCAAGCAAGTGTAAATGTGGAAGGATTGGCAAGTATGATGGCTGTAGGACCCTCTAGAGCACCAGGCAAGACACTTTTTCAAAATATCGAGGAATTAAGACCGGGATATGCTATGCGGTTTTCCAGAGAAGGCTTGAAAAAGTGGCCATATTGGCAGCTACAAAGCCAAAGGCATGAAGAAACATTAGAGGAAACTACTGAGCATGTTCGTTTTTTATTGACGGATGCTATTGAACGTCAACTTATTTCAGATGTACCTATTTGTACATTTCTTTCAGGTGGACTTGATTCCAGTATTATTACCGGCATTGCAGCAAATAGATTTCAACAACAAAATCATAAATTGCATACATTTTCTATCGATTACGAAGATAATGAACGTTTCTTTAATCCACATGCTTTCCAAACATCAACGGATACGTATTGGATTCAAAAAATGACGGATACTTTCCAGACAACACATCATGCAGAGGAAATCACGCAACAGCAGTTAATTGATTTATTAGTAGAATCGGTGATCGTCCGGGATTCTCCTGGAATGGCAGATGTCGACTCATCGTTATTATGGTTTTGTCGAGAAATAAAAAAAGATTTTACTGTAGCATTATCAGGAGAGTGTGCAGATGAAATTTTTGGTGGATACCCATGGTTTCAAGAAAAAACTTCGGGTTTTCCTTGGATTCGTTCATTGTCTGAAAGAGGTGGATTACTTCAAGAGAAGTGGGATAAAAAATTAAAAATTGAGTCCTATGCACATCAACTCTACACACAAACAATGGCTGAAGTACCGTTGTTAGATGGAGAAAGTCCGGCAGAAGCAAGACATCGAGAAATGTTTTATTTAAATATGCTCTGGTTCATGCAAACATTGTTAGAAAGAAAAGATCGTATGAGCATGGGGGCAAGTTTAGAGGTGCGTGTTCCTTTTGCAGATCATAGGCTTGTGGAATATGCTTGGAATATTCCGTGGGAAATGAAGAATTTGGATGGAATAGAAAAAGGGTTACTTCGAAAATCAATGGCACACTTATTACCTGATGAAGTGTTGTATCGTAAAAAGAATCCTTATCCTAAAACGTACCATCCTGTTTATACAGCAGGTGTTCAAAAATGGTTGAAAGAAATCCTTCACGATAAAAATTCAATTTTACATGAACTATTTGAACGACAAAAGCTTGCAGAGTTAATTGAATCTGGAGGTAGCTCTTTTAAAATTCCATGGTATGGGCAATTAATGGCAGGGCCTCAGCTTTTAGCATATTTAGGGCAAATTCATACATGGTTTGAACACTATCAGATTCAATTGATTGAAACGTAAGTGAAAATGACCTATCTACTAACTAGTAGACGGGTCATTTTTTTCTATTTCCCAACAATCCATCAGTTGTTCAATGGATTGTTCAATTGTTTGAACAGGTATTCCACCAAAGCCAAGTAAAAATTGAGCATGTGAAGATTCATAATGGTCTAGTCTATAAGCAGATAACGGATAAATACCAATCTCCGCTTGAGAAGCAAGTTGTTGTAATTGTTTTTCTGATAAAATATGCTGTACTTCTAATAAAATATGCATTCCAGCTTGTTCACCAGTTATTTTAATCGCTGAAGAATATTTTTCTAAAAAGGAGGTTAGCTTATCATGTTTTTTTCGATAAACTTTACGCATTCGATTAAGGTGCTTTGCAAAATGCCCGTCTCGCATAAAATTTGCCACGATATGCTGATCGAAGCGAGGTACAGTAGATGAATAATAATTAAAGACATCGTTATATGTGGCAAGTAGTTTAGGTGGAAGTACAAAATAAGCTACTCGCAAGGATGGCATTAATGACTTTGTAAAAGTACTCATGTAAATCACTTTATCATTTCGGTCTAAGGCATGTAGTGCAGGAATTGGTTTTCCAGCATAACGAAATTCCGAATCATAATCATCTTCAATAATATAACGTGAGGAGCTCTGAGCAGCCCAATTTAAAGCTTGTGCCCGTCTAGTGGCAGATAATACCGCACCGGTAGGAAATTGGTGTGAGGGTGTAACATAAACGACATTAGCGCTCGTTTTTTCAAGCTCATGAATAATAATTCCCTCTTCATCCACTGCAATCGGATAGACTTTTCGTCTATGCTGCGAAAACATACGATGCACGGCTGGGTACCCTGGGTTTTCTAGGGCAAAGCAGGTATCGTCGTTAAAAAGACGTAGGATCATAGGCAGAAGCTGTTCAGTACCAGAGCCAATTACGATTTGCTCTGGATGACAGACAACACCGCGTGATTGATATAGATAATTTGCAATCTCAGTACGTAAAGAAAGTTCACCTTGAGGTTCACCTGTTAATAATAATTCTTTTGAGGTATCGTCAAAAAGCTCTTTCGCATACTTTCTCCATGTTTGAAACGGAAAGGCATCGATATCAATAGAACCAGGATTAAAATCAATTTTGTATGTTTTTTTCTTTGGATGCTCATTGACGGAGGTTACATTGTCTTGCTGAATGTAGGGTAGTTCATCTATTTCTTCAACAAAGTAGCCAATCCGTGATTTAGACATAATATAACCTTCAGCTAATAACTGTGCATAAGCAATTTCAATTGTTGTTTGAGAAATGTTTAAAAAATCGGATAATTTTCTTTTTGACGGTAATTTTTCTCCTACCATTATTTTCTTGGAAATAATAGCATCCTTAATACCGTTATAAAGTTGATCATAAAGCGGTTTATCACTATCTCTTTCAAGCTGAAATAAAAGCATATCCATGTTGTATAACCTCCTGACCCTATGATTGTTTTGAAAACTGGATATTTTTATATGGTCAATTTCTATTATACTAAACTTCATCATAAAGGTGGAGGTTAGAAAATGAAACAAACAGGTACAGAGTTAGTAAAACGTGGAATGGCAGAAATGCAAAAGGGCGGCGTTATTATGGACGTCATTAATGCAGAGCAAGCAAAAATAGCAGAAGCAGCAGGCGCTGTAGCCGTTATGGCATTAGAAAGGGTACCTTCAGATATTCGTAAGGCAGGTGGCGTTGCACGTATGGCTGATCCCCGTATTGTGGAGGAAGTAATGGCGACTGTAACTATTCCTGTTATGGCAAAGGCACGTATAGGGCATATCGTTGAAGCACGCGTTTTAGAGGCAATGGGGGTTGATTATATTGACGAAAGTGAAGTTTTAACACCAGCAGATGAAGAATACCATTTATTAAAAAGTGATTACACAGTACCGTTTGTGTGCGGCTGTCGTGATTTAGGTGAAGCAGCCCGTCGTATCGGAGAAGGCGCGTCAATGCTACGAACAAAAGGTGAACCAGGAACAGGGAATATAGTGGAGGCAGTTCGACATATTCGCAAAGTAAATGCTCAGGTACGTAAAGTAGTGGGTATGACAGAAGATGAATTAATGACGGAGGCAAAATTACTGGGGGCTCCTTTCGAATTATTAAGAGAAATTAAACGTCTTGGTCGTTTACCAGTAGTAAATTTTGCGGCGGGTGGTGTTGCTACGCCAGCCGATGCTGCATTAATGATGGAGCTTGGAGCTGATGGCGTTTTCGTGGGCTCTGGTATTTTTAAATCCGAAAATCCAGAAAAATTTGCGCGTGCTATTGTGGAGGCGACTACCCACTATAAAGACTATAAGCTAATTGCTGAAATATCAAAAGAGCTCGGTGTACCAATGAAGGGTATTGATATTGCACAGCTTGGGCAAAACGAACGTATGCAAGAGCGAGGCTGGTAAAATGAAACGAATTGGTGTTTTAGCATTACAAGGAGCAGTTCGTGAGCATGTCCAAATGTTAGAAGCGCTTGATTGTGAAGCGGTTTTAGTAAAACAGAAGAAGGATTTAGTAAATCTCGATGGACTTGTATTACCTGGTGGGGAAAGCACGACAATGCGAAAATTGCTGGACCGTTTTGACCTACTAGAGCCAATCCGTGAACTTGCACAGCAAGGTTTACCGGTGTTTGGCACATGCGCAGGATTAATTTTATTAGCCAATCAATTAGTGGATGACGAACCGCATTTAGCAGTTATGGATGTGACGGTAGCAAGAAATTCATTTGGACGTCAGATAGATAGCTTCGAAGTTCAACTGGATATTCCTAAAATAGGTGCACGTATTCCAGCAGTTTTTATTCGTGCACCTCATATTGAAGCGGTAGGTAAAGATGTTGATGTTCTCGCTCAGCATGACGGAAAAATAATTTTGGCGCAAGATGGTCATTTATTAGGTTGTTCGTTTCATCCTGAATTAACAGCAGATATGCGAATTCTTGAATATTTTGTCTCCTCTATGGTATGACTTGCAAAATTTGTTTTCATATAGTACAGTATGGTTAAAATTTAAATAATTGAACACGATGATGGGAAGTAGTAGCAAGCACGTTTTTTTTAGAGAGTCAGCGGTTGGTGGAAGCTGATAAAAGCACTTGTGAATCCGTCCTGGAGTTGCACAGTCGAAGTGAGTGAAGTAGGCTGTAGCCGGCTGAAATGCCGTTATAAAATAAGTGGATTAGGCATACGCCTAGTCAATTAGGGTGGCAACGCGGGTAGCTCTCGTCCCTTTCCAGGGATGAGGGCTTTTTTGTGTTTATTTTGATGCAACAATTTCCCATCATTAAAGAAACTATTGGAGGTATGAATATGTTAGATATTAAACGTGTACGCGATAATTTCGCAGAAATTAAAGAAATGCTATTAACACGTAATGAAGATTTAGGTAACTTAGATGACTTTGAAGGCTTAGATGCAAAGCGTCGTGAATTAATTGCTAAAACGGAAGAATTAAAAGCAGAACGTAATAAAGTATCTGAACAAATTTCAATTATGAAGCGCAACAAGGAAAACGCAGATGAAGTCATTGCTCGTATGCGTCAGGTAGGCGATGAAATTAAAGAATTAGACAATCAATTAAATGATGTAGAAGAGCGCTTTAAAGATATGATGATGCGTTTACCAAACATTCCTCATGAATCTGTACCAGTAGGCACAACAGAGGACGACAATGTTGAAGAATATACTTGGGGCGAAATTCCAGCATTTGATTTTGATATTAAAGCACACTGGGATCTAGCGACAGATTTGAAAATTGTGGATTTTGAACGTGGCGCAAAAGTAACAGGTAGCCGTTTCTTATTCTACCGTGGTCTTGGAGCTCGTTTAGAACGTGCATTAATGACGTTCATGATGGATTTACATGCAGAAGAGCATGGCTATGAGGAAATGCTACCACCTGTTATTGTAAATCGTGATAGCTTAACAGGTACTGGACAGCTTCCAAAATTCGAGGAAGATGTATTCAAATTAGAAGAAACGGATTATTTCATGATTCCAACAGCAGAGGTTCCAGTAACGAACTTCTATCGTGATGAAATATTACCAGCTGAGGCTTTACCACAAGGCTTTGCTGCGTACAGTGCATGCTTCCGCTCAGAGGCAGGTTCTGCAGGTCGTGATACACGTGGTTTAATCCGTCAACACCAATTCAATAAAGTAGAACTAGTTCGTTTTGTAAAACCAGAGGAATCATACGAACAGTTAGAGCTATTAACAGGTCATGCTGAAAAAGTACTGCAATTATTAGGATTACCATATCGTAAACTAAAAATGTGTACAGCCGATTTAGGCTTTACTGCAGCGAAGAAATATGATTTAGAAGTGTGGATTCCAGCACAAAACATGTACCGTGAAATTTCTTCTTGTTCTAACTTTGAGGATTTCCAAGCACGACGTGCAAATATCCGCTTCCGTCGTGAGCCAAATGCAAAACCAGAGTATGTTCACACATTAAATGGTTCAGGTCTTGCCATTGGTCGTACAGTTGCGGCTATCCTGGAAAACTATCAACAAGCTGATGGAAGCGTAGTGATTCCTGAAGTTTTAAGACCTTATATGGGTGGTAAAGACGTAATCGCACCAAAATAAAAAACAAATAAAAGCTGTTTTAGACCATCCTTTAGGGGAGAATCTAAAATAGCTTTTTTTAATTTCTAAAATAGAGTAAATAAGAAACTACTGTTGAAAAATTAAATCATCAACAGTAGTCTTTTTAAAAAATGTTAGCGAAGGCGAACGCGATGTTTCACAGAAAAATTGTGTTCATTAGAGAGTAAGTAAATAATACCCTCAACAAAAGCTATAATGGAAGGTATATAGGTCCAGCAAAAAATAAGATAAATGATTCCTTGAAAAACCTTACCTAAATAAAATTTATGAATGCCGAACCCTCCCAAAAATATAGCGAGAACCCCAGCTACATTTTTACTTTTTATAGGCCAAGAAGGATCGATACCATCATACATAGGAACTTGTTGTGGCTGCGTTTGATAAACAGGCTGTGATGGTTGCTGATAGATTGGTTGTTGCACAATTTGTTGTTCATTTTGGAAATTAAATTTTTCCCCGCAATATTTACATTGAGTTAATGTGATATCAGCAGGTGCACCACATTGTGGACATACGATATTGCTCATGTTAATACCTCCAATTGTATTCTAAGTATATATTTGAAAAATCGTTATGGAAAAAACTGTTGAATTTATTTAACCTGAGCGCCACAATTATTACAAAACTTTGAATTAACGTCTATTTCTTGTCCACATGAACAAACAGATTTGAGTAAAATAATTCCACAAGAACTACAAAATTTAGAAGATTCTTCGTTTTCATTGTGACAGGAATGACATGTAATGACCTTTCGTACTAAATTTTCCCCACATAGATTGCAAAACTTACTACTAGATGAAATACTACCATGACAAGAAGGGCAAATTTTATGTGTAGCCTGATGACCAGGTTGCTGTACTTGCTGGTTCATCATTGATGCCATTCCTTGTCCTACACCCAAGCCAACTCCACCAGTTGCAAATAACCCAGCTACTCCATTTTCATTTGATGCAGCCGACTCATAAACATCAAAGCTACGTTGTGTTACATAACGATTGTCACCCATAATTTCAAACTTTGCTTTATCTTGTAAAATTTCATTTATTTTTTCAAAATCTTCTTCAGGGAAATTAATTGATTGAATATGGAAATGTGCTGTTATAAAGCCGTATTTAATAAATTCTTCTGATATTTTTTCTTTTAAACTATTTGAAATATTGTGAAGCTCCGGTGTTATTTCCAATGCAGAAATTTTCTCATTAATAATTTTACTTGCAAGTTCAGTTTTTACAGATGTAATAAGGGAACCTTTAAAATAATCTTGTACCTTTTCAAAACTAACAATATCATCTTTATTCATAGAGCCAATAACTTCTGTAAAGAATAATAAGTAGTCATCAAGTCGAAGAGCTAATTGTCCAAATGCTCTTATACGCAATTTTACAAAGTATTTTGGATCAATTAACTGAATAGGATCAGTAGTTCCCCAATATAGATCCATTTTTACTGTGAGATTTATAAAGTAAATCTCTGCTGAGAAGGGAGTTTCCCCTCCATAAGCAAAATTTACAATGTTATGAAGTATAGGTAGGTTATTAGTTGACAAAACATGTGTTCCTGAATTGAAAACGTCACATATTTGACCGCCCTTTACAAAAATAGCTACTTGTCCTTCATTGACGATAAGTGTAGTGCCAAGTACTAGCTTATCAGTTGGATGCTTGTAAATTAACCAATCACGTGAACGTAATCCATCGAACTTCACTCTATCAAGAATAGGCATTAACATACAACCCCTTATTTATTTACTAAAAAAACTAAATTGTAACTAGTTATATTCTCCCTTTTCAGTTTATGTATGTCAATGATTTATAGTGCTGAATTTCAGTGTTATTACAAGTAGTGTTATGAAAATGCCACTGCTACAAATTAAGAAGGTATCTTATCAAAGACACCTTCTTTTTTCTTTTTATATTAAATTTTATTATTAATTAGGTTTTTCCTTTTCAGCGATTACCGCTTGTCGTGCCTTTTTCTCTGCCTTCTTTCGTTCACGTAAAGTTCGGAAAAAATCGGTTAAAATTTGTCCACATTCATCTGCTAAGATTCCTTCAGATACTTCACATTCATGGTTAAAGCGTGCATCGTTTAATAAACGATAGAGTGAATCTACACAACCTGCTTTGATATCTCTTGCACCATAGACAACACGTGGTACACGAGATTGCAAAATTGCACCTGCGCACATTGGGCAAGGTTCAAGCGTAACATAGAGTGTTGTTTTTTCGAGACGCCAGCTGCCGATTTTTTTACAAGCCTCTTGAATAACCATTAGCTCAGCATGTGTTGTTGCATTTTGTGTTGTTTCTCGTAAATTATGAGCTTTTGCAATAATTTCCCCATTGTAAACAAGTACAGCACCTATAGGCACTTCCCCAAGTATAGCTGCTTTTTTGGCTTCCTTTAATGCTTGTTTCATAAATAGACGATCTGTTTCAAAAATATCCACTAAAAACCTCTCCTTATAAAGTAGTTTATCCTGCTTAATTGGTAATTGCTACTTTTAACTTTCTTTCAACGGGTGTCAAGGAATCGGAAAGGAGCTCGTTGTGTAAGCACAAAGCTAAATCTGAACGTAATTATGCCTCAGTATAGTTGATTATTGACATTCCTAAAATAACCCTATATATTTATATATGAACACATGCTCATATATAAATATTCAAGAATGGGGTAAACTTTTATGGATGAAACAATAAAAAGTTCAGAAACGCAAAAAATTGCAATTCAGCATTTAGATGAAGAGACATTATTTGTAGTATCTCAAACCTTTAAAGCATTGAGTGATCCGACTCGAATTCGCATTTTAAACTTACTTTGTACAGATGAACATTCAGTCAACGACATTGCTGAAATTTTAGATTTAGGCCAATCGACTGTTTCTCATCAATTACGTTTTTTAAAAAATTTACGCTTAGTGAAATTTCGAAGAGAGGGAACAACCTTGTATTATTCTAAGGATGACGATCACATTATGAATTTATTGAAGCAAGCTATTGAGCATGCGACACATAATTAAATGAAATGGAGGAATACAAATGGGACATCAACACGATCACGGTCATGATCATACACATGGTGCAAATAAAAAAGTGTTATTACTGTCGTTTATTATTATTACAGGCTATATGATAGTAGAGGCAATTGGTGGTTTTTTAACGAATAGCTTAGCTCTTTTATCAGACGCAGGTCATATGTTAAGTGACTCTATCTCTTTAGGTATTGCGATGTTAGCCTTTATGTTTGGAGAAAAGGCGGCTAGCTATAGTAAAACGTATGGCTATAAACGATTTGAAATTTTAGCTGCTGTATTAAATGGTATTACATTAATAGGGATAGCATTATTTATTTTCTATGAAGCGTTTAAACGCTTTGCCAATCCGCCTGAAGTAGCTACTTCAGGAATGCTTATTATTAGTACGATTGGTTTGTTCATTAATATTTTAGTGGCATGGATTATGATGCGTGGCAGTGACACAAAAGATAATTTAAATATGCGTGGCGCTTTTTTACATGTACTTAGCGATATGCTAGGGTCTGTAGGGGCAATTGTTGCGGCTTTATTAATTATGTTTTTTGGCTGGGGCTGGGCAGATCCACTTGCGAGCGTAATTGTTGCTTTATTAGTAGTAAGAAGTGGCTACTATGTCACAAAGGCTTCAATCCATGTCTTAATGGAAGGAACACCTTCAAATGTAGATGTTCAGGAGATTATTCAACTAATAGAACAGACGGATGGAATAAAAAGTATCCATGATCTACACATCTGGACAATTACTAGTGGAACGAATGCATTGTCCTGTCATGCGGTTGTCAATGAACAGTTAAAAATAGCTGATGGTGAGCATATTCTACGAAAAATTGAACATAATCTTGAGCATAAGGGTATTAAGCATGTAACCATTCAATTAGAAACGGCATCACATCAACATGAAAATACAATTTTATGCCAATTAAAAAATGATCATGAGCATCATCATGAATAAAAAAATTTTTATGACTTGCATACCCTTCTTGGGTATAGTATTATGAAGTTGAGATAGGAGGGGTAGAATGGAAGACACAGTAAAAGATGATGTTTGTCATACAGAGGGAGCTACGTCTTGTCGAAAAAGTCATCACCCTGAGCGTGTGAAAAAGGATTTAACAACGCGCTTAAATCGTATTGAAGGCCAGATTCGCGGCATTAAAGGAATGATTGATAAAGACGTTTACTGTGATGATATTATTACGCAACTATCTGCTACACAGTCAGCATTAAATAGTGTGGCGAAAATATTATTAGAAGGTCACTTAAAGGGTTGTGTTGTAGATCGTTTATCAGAGGGCGATGAAGCGGTTTTAGATGAGTTAGTAGTAACGATTCAAAAGTTAATGAAAAAATAAATATAAACCATATTAAAAGGAGAGATTTTATTATGCAAAACGTAACGTTAAATGTACAAGGAATGTCATGTGGCCATTGTGTAAGTGCAGTTGAAAAAAATGTTGGTGCTTTAGCTGGTGTTGAACAAGTAAAAGTTAATTTAGCAGATGGTTTAGTTGATGTTGCATTTGATGATGCACAAGTATCCATTGATCAAATTAAAGAGACAATTGATGATCAAGGCTATGATGTAAAATAGTAGTTGCAGAGTGCTCCTGTAGCACTCTCTTATTTTCAAAAATATATACCCCCTGTCGGTATGAGGAGAGGTGAAAGGTAAATGAGTTCTGATATAAAAGAAGCGAATTTGCAAATTACAGGCATGACGTGTGCAGCCTGTGCCACTCGTATAGAAAAAGGCTTAAATAAAATGGATGGGGTAGAACAAGCGACGGTTAATTTAGCGCTAGAAAAATCATCTATTAAGTATGACTCAAAAAAGCTAACTGAAGAAGATTTTGAAAAGAAAATAGAAGCACTAGGTTATGGTGTTGTTAAACAAAAGACTGAGCTTGATATTACGGGTATGACATGTGCAGCTTGTGCGACTCGCATTGAAAAAGGGTTAAATAAGCTAAGTGGTATTTCTTCTGCCAATGTTAACCTAGCACTGGAGAAAGCGGTGATTGAGTTTAATCCATCAGAAGTGTCCATGGCAGATATCATTGCAAAGGTAGAGAAGTTAGGCTATGGTGCTCATCAAAAGGCAGATGAGCAGGAAACAGTGGATTACCGTGAAAAAGCCATTAAACAGCAACAACGGAAATTTATTTTTTCGGCTATTCTTTCTTTACCATTGCTTTGGACGATGGTCGGCCATTTTTCCTTTACGTCATTTTTATATGTGCCAGAATTCCTTATGAATCCATGGGTCCAAATGCTATTGGCTACTCCTGTGCAATTTATTATTGGTAAGCAATTTTATGTAGGTGCCTATAAAGCATTACGCAATGGCAGTGCAAATATGGATGTACTTGTGGTCATGGGGACATCAGCAGCTTATTTCTATAGTGTCTATCAAGCAATTGTGACGATAGGATCACATCATGGTCCACATCTTTATTTTGAAACGAGTGCAGTTTTAATTACATTAATTTTATTAGGTAAATTATTTGAAGCAAAAGCAAAGGGACGCTCATCTGAAGCCATAAAAAAACTAATGGGACTTCAAGCCAAAACCGCTATTGTTGTACGTGATGGTGTAGAAAAAGAGATTCCTTTAGAAGAAGTTATCATTGGCGATGTAATGTTAGTGAAACCAGGGGAAAAGATTCCAGTTGATGGCGAGGTAATAGAGGGAATAACAGCCGTTGACGAATCAATGTTAACAGGGGAAAGTCTACCAGTTGATAAAAAACAAGGCGATCCATTATTTGGTTCTACGATTAATAAAAATGGTTTTATTAAAATGATAGCGACAAAGGTTGGTCGTGATACAGCATTAGCGCAAATCATAAAAGTGGTAGAAGATGCTCAAGGATCAAAAGCACCGATTCAACGTTTGGCAGACCGAATTTCAGGGATTTTCGTACCAATCGTTGTTGGCATTGCAATTGTCACATTTTTAATTTGGATTATATGGGTTCGACCTGGTGAATTTACACCTGCTTTAGAGGTTTTAATTGCAGTACTTGTCATTGCTTGTCCATGTGCTCTTGGATTAGCAACGCCAACGTCAATAATGGCAGGCTCAGGACGTGCAGCTGAATTTGGTATTTTATTTAAAGGTGGAGAACATTTAGAACAAACACAAAGTATTGATACAGTAGTTGTAGATAAAACCGGTACAGTGACACATGGTAAACCTGAGCTTACAGATGTTTTATTAGCATCAGAGCAGGATGAAGTACGCTTTTTATCTTTAATTGGGGCAGCTGAGAAACAATCAGAGCACCCTCTAGCAGAAGCCATTGTACACGGTATAGAAGATCGTGGTATCGCTTTAGGTGAAGTTCAATTCTTCGAAGCAATACCTGGTTATGGTGTGCAGGCAACTGTCTCAGGTCAAGGTATTGTCATTGGTACACGTAAATTAATGCAACAATATGGAATTTATATTGATGATATATTACCAACCATGGAGCAACTAGAACGCAACGGCAAAACAGCGATGCTTGCTGCCATTAATGGTCGATATGCAGGCTTAGTAGCGGTCGCTGATACAGTGAAAGATACATCAAAAGAGGCTATTCATCGTTTACAGGATATGGGCATTACGGTCATCATGATGACTGGTGATAATGAACGGACTGCTCAAGCCATAGGAACAGAGGTAGGCGTAAATCATGTAATTGCTGAAGTATTACCTGAAGGCAAAGCAGATGAAGTGAAAAAGCTTCAAGCTCAAGGGAAAAAAGTAGCGATGGTAGGTGACGGTATTAATGATGCACCTGCACTGGCAACCGCAAATATTGGTATGGCAATCGGTACAGGAACAGACGTTGCGATGGAAGCGGCAGACATTACGCTAATTCGTGGTGACTTAAATAGTATCGCAGATGCCATTCTAATGAGTCGAAAAACAATGCGTAATATTAAACAAAATCTATTTTGGGCGTTTGCCTATAATACATTAGGTATTCCTATTGCTGCAATCGGTCTACTTGCTCCGTGGGTGGCAGGGGCGGCAATGGCTTTCAGTTCGGTATCGGTAGTATTGAATGCACTACGATTACAGCGAGTGAAATTATAAGAATTGTAAGGGCATTGGGAAGTATATTCTCGATGTCTTTTTTCTATGAATTAGAGAAAAATCTCGCAGAGAAATTTACTAGAACAATCAATAGGTTGATTCTGTTTTTCATTTTCCTACTATGATAGAATGAAAAGTACTGATTTATTTAATGAATGAGGTGCCAAATTAGGGCACAACGTGATAATCCATCGAACAAAAAGGAGGAACTTCTGGTGACGGTTCCATTTGTTACGGTAGAAGGTCCGATTGGTGTTGGTAAAACCTCTTTATCGAAAGAGATAGCAGCGACATTTAATTACCATCTATTAAAAGAAATTGTAGACGAAAACCCTTTTTTAAATAAGTTTTATGAAAACATTGAGGAGTGGAGTTTCCAAACGGAAATGTTCTTCCTTTGTAATCGCTATAAGCAATTAACGGATATTAAAAAATTTCGATTAGCGCATGCCAAACCGGTTGTAGCAGACTATCATATTTTTAAAAATTTAATATTTGCGAAACGTACATTGGCGCCAACTGAGTACGACAAGTACGAGGAAATCTATAGAATTTTAACGAAGGATATGCCTGTTCCAAATGTAGTGGTTTATTTACATGCCAGCGTTGAAACATTAATGAAGCGTATCGCCATGCGTGGTCGAGAATTTGAAAAGATGATTTCACGAGATTACATGGAGCAGCTTGTGGCTGATTATCATTCCTTTATCCAGCATTTTGAGAACATGCATCCTGAAATTCCAGTTATTCGATTTAATGGAGATCAGCTTGATTTTGTAAAAAATCCAAATGATTTAGAACATGTTTTAAAAATAATTAAAGATACGTTACAACAAAGGAGTTTGCAATAATGAATTTAAGAGAGAAGTATGATATTCCACCACAAACAGTCATCACTATTGCAGGAACTGTTGGTGTAGGAAAATCAACGATGACAAAGGCATTGGCAGAGGCACTAAACTTTCGTACATCATTCGAGAAAGTAGATACGAATCCATACCTTGATAAATTTTATGATGACTTTGAAAAATGGAGCTTTCATTTACAGGTTTACTTTTTAGCAGAGCGATTTAAAGAACAGAAGCGTATTTTTGAATATGGCGGAGGATTTGTACAAGATCGATCCATTTACGAAGATACTGGGATTTTTGCTAAGATGCACTATGATAAAGGAACAATGAGTCCGACAGATTATGAAACATATACAAATTTGTTTGATGCTATGGTGATGACACCCTATTTCCCACATCCAGATTTGCTTGTCTATCTTGAAGGACCAATTGATGCGGTTATTGGTCGTATTCAAGAGCGTGGACGTGCCATGGAGCAACAGACACCGAATGATTATTGGGTAGAAATGCATGAACGCTACGAAAACTGGATTAATAACTTTAATTCCTGTCCAGTTCTTCGTTTAGATATTAACGATTATGATTTATTAAAAAATCCTGATGCCATTGAATCAATTGTGAGCCGGATCAGTCATATGCTAAAACAAACAAGCCATTTACGAAAGTAAAAGTAAATGACCAAAAAACGTGAGACAATATATAGCTGATTGTTTCACGTTTTTTGAATAGGAGGGATTACTATAAGAATTGCAGTGTATTGCGGATCTGGTTTAGGTAAAAATCCTATTTATGCTGAGAAGGCGGCGGAGCTAGGTACAGCACTAGCTAACAGCGGTCATGGTGTGGTCTATGGTGGTTCTAAAACAGGGTTAATGGGGAAGGTAGCCGATGCTGTTTTAGCAGCGGGTGGAGAAGTAATTGGTGTGATGCCAACTCATTTACAGAAGAGAGAATTGGCACATGCCTCATTAACAGAGATTCATTTTGTAGACTCTATGCATATTCGTAAGGCTAAAATGGCAGAGTTAGCCGATGCCTTTATTGCTCTTCCTGGTGGCGCAGGAACTTTAGATGAATATTTTGAGGTATTTACTTGGGCACAGATTGGACTGCATGAAAAACCTGTCATTTTATATAATGTAAATGGATTCTATAATGCAATTTTGAAGCATTTTAAAATAATGCTAGAGGAAGACTTTATACGTGCAGAACAAAAGGCGCTCTTTCATGTGGCAACGACATCGAAAGGTGTTTTACGTTTATTAAAAAAACATGGGTGAGCATTCCCATGTTTTTTATGTAATATAAAAGTTAAATAATTATATTTTAAGTAAAAAAATAGAAATAGATGAGGTGTTGTATATGCACAGTGTAGATGCTCAAGTAACCGATGATTTAGTAGTACAAGCCATTGAACGTAATATAGCAATTATCCGCTTTAATATGGACAGAAGAGTAGCATACGTCAATGAGCTATTTGCTCAAACATTAGGTTATACCGTACAGGAGATGTTAGGAAAGCACCATAAAGAACTTTGCTTGCCTGATTTTACGAATAGTAGCGAGTACGATAAATTTTGGCGTAATCTAACAGCTGGAAATAGCTATCAGGATAAAGTTGAGCGAATCGATGCTAACGGTCAAAGAATTTGGTTGGAAGCGACATATATGCCTGTTTTCGCAAATAATACAAGAAAAGTAATAGGTGTTTCTAAAATAGCTGCTAATATTACTGAACGTCAAAATGAGATAATGAGCGTAGCCGACAAATTGAAGAGTATGTCTAAAGAGCTTTATCAGCGTTCAGAGGCTGGTATTCAAAATAGCCAGGACCTACTGGAAACCATTCAAGAAGTGTCTCAGGAATCAAATGAAAATGTAAGTAACCTTGCACAGCTTCAAAAACAAGCGGATTCTATAAAAGGCATTGTCAAAACGATTCAAGAGATTGCCTCACAAACTAATTTATTGGCTTTAAATGCGGCCATTGAAGCAGCTAGAGCTGGCGAATACGGTAGAGGTTTTGATGTAGTAGCCAAAGAGGTTCGAAAGCTTTCTGTAAGAGTTGAGCAATCCATTTCAGAAGTGAAAGATAATGTAGAAGGGATTGAACGAGAAATTGGTCAGGTGACAGACAGTATTACAAGGATAGCTGAAAAAGCAGATAAAACGAATGAACAAATTACCGTCACTACAAATGATTTTAGTGAAATTGCATCTGCTGCTGAAGCATTAGATGAACAATCCAAGCAGTTTATCGAAATCATTTAATCTTAAACAGGGCACTATCCTTTAAATAGATGATGCCATTTTAATATCAATACACATATTTCATAAAAAATAATGGTGAAATGCCGTTGTCATTTTTTCCATTTAGTTTCGATATATATTGAAATAGTCTATATTTTTTATTTACAATAATAGTGTAAGGCTTTCATCAATCATAATAGGGGTGTTATGTATGACAAAAGTGGAAGTAAGCTTTCAGCATCTACCAACTACAGCTATATCAGATGCGACAGGTGGGCATACCAATTTGCGTAGTGATATCAAGCCGTTAGCAGATCATTTTAAAATTGCAGGGCGAGCTGTGACTGTACGTTTACCAGATGGTGAAAATGGGGCAGTATTGGAAGCAATTAGAGCAGCGAATGAAGGGGATATTTTAGTAATTGATGCAAAAGGAAATACGAATAGAGCGGTAGCTGGAGATTTTGTGATTTCCTTAGCAAAGGGCATTGGTGTACAAGGTTTTGTTGTAGATGGCGTAATCCGTGATATTGAAGCAATTCAGGAGCTAAATTTCCCTGTATTTTCGTTAGGTTCTACTGTAGCTGCAGGCAATAAAAATGGTGGTGGTCAAGTAAACGTACCCATTGCCATAGGGGGAGTAACAGTTCTCCCTGGTGATTATATAATTGGGGATGTAGACGGTGTGATTGTCGTGCCACAGCAGGAGGCTGAAAAAATTGTAGCAGCAGCAGAAGCCAAACTCGAAAAAGATGAAAAGCGTGCACAGGAAGCACATGTCAATGGAAAAGAATCCATTATAGCTTATTTAGATAAAGTATTAGCAAAATAAAAAAACCCTCACGATGCCATCCAACATCGTGAGGATTTTTTTAACTTACGCTAGATTTTCATTATCATTAAAGTAATTTTTCATCTTTTCGCGATCGAAACGACCTTCCCATTTTGCCATTACTAATGACGCTAATGAGTTACCAATTACGTTAACAACTGTACGTCCCATATCAAGAATACGGTCAATACCAGCGATAAATGCTAGTCCTTCAAGTGGAATACCGACAGTACCTAAAGTTGCTAGAAGTACTACGAATGATACTCCTGGAACACCTGCAATCCCTTTAGATGTAACCATTAGTACAAGCATTAACGTAATTTGTTCACCAATGCTTAGGTGAATACCGTACATTTGAGCAATAAATAATGCTGCAATGGCTTGGTAGAGTGTTGATCCATCTAAGTTAAAGGAGTAACCAGTTGGTATAACAAAGGAAACAATATCCTTTGGCGCACCTAATTTCTCCATTTTCATCATAACACGTGGTAATACAGCTTCAGAACTTGCTGTAGAGAACGCTAAAATTAGTTCATCTTTTAATACTTTAATTAAATAGAAGATGCTAATTCCTGCGAATTTTGCCACAAGGCCAAGAACGACAAAGATAAAGAATAGCATTGTTGCATATACAAGAATCGCCAATTTGGCAAGTGGAACCAGGGAGGCAAACCCATATTTGGAAACGGTTACACCAATTAAACCAAATACCCCAAGTGGAGCGAATTTCATTACGAGGTTTGTTACCCAGAACATAGCATCTGCTACCCCTTGGAAGAAGTCTAAGACTGGTTTTCCTCGATCACCAACTGCAGCAACCCCTAAACCAAAAATAACTGAGAAGAAGATAATCGCAAGCATATCACCTTCAGCCATTGACTGAATGATATTTGTTGGGACAATGCCTACAATGATATCAAATGGCCCCTCATGCTGTACTTCTTCAGTTGTTGATACATACTTTGAAATATCACCTTGAGATAGTTCATTCATATTTATACCTGCACCAGGTTGGAAAATGTTCGCAGAAAGTAATCCAACTACGATGGCAACAGTTGTAATAATTTCAAAGTAAATAATAGATTTCCCGCCTAATCGTCCAAGTTGCTTCATATCTCCAGTACCAGCAACACCAACGATTAAAGTCGAAATTATAATCGGTACAACAATCATCTTAATAAGATGTAAAAATATATCCCCTAATGGTTGTAAATATGTCTCAATTTTGGGGTTTCCGTAAAAGATACCACCAATAATGATCCCTAAAATCAAACCGATTAAAATTTGAGCGGCTAAACTGATTTTAAATTTCTTTTTCAAATCCTTTGTACCTCCCCTAATATTAAATTTTCAGGACACGCCTTACTTTAATAATACAGAGGACTTACGGAATCCGACAAAATCCGAGAAAATTAATTTATTTTTGTTAAAATGTCTGAATATAAAACTTGAATAAATTTCTTAATATTAACCTTTGCTTTACGATTATCGTGGTCTTCAATTTGTGTCATGAGCTGGCGAATTTCTTTAAAATCAAAGTAGCGTGGGGCATAGTACTCGAATTCAGAGTTTGTATAATCAACAACCCCTAAATTAGCAAGATTAATCATTGCAGCTAATATTGTTCGGCGCACACGCTGTTCAATGGCTTTACTTTCCTTTAATATGTCATCGGGTGTAGCCTTTGTCACAGCTGCAATTTCTTCATACAGCTCCTTTAATGGAGGAAGAGGTGCAATCTTATGTTGATGTGCAAGTAATGTTTCTATAATGGCAATTATATCCTCACTACCAATTTCACCGACAATGCCCATATCATTTAAAATAGATTGAATATGATCTCGTGATGTTGCTTTATGAGCCTTTTGTTCAGTTAATTCAATGTTTGTAAGTGATTGACGTATAACTAACAGCGAATTTTTAAGTCGAAATTGTTCAGTTGTTTTTTTCAAAACATTTTCTACTTCGATACGGTTGATTGGTTTATGAATGAAGAAATCAATTCCTTGTTCATAGGCCTCACCAACCATTTCCTTATTCACAACTTGTGAAATCATAATAAATTGTCCCTCAAAACGATTTTGCATAAGTTGCTCAACTGTTGCTATACCATCGAGCTTGGGCATCAGTAAATCAATTAACACAAATTCTGGCTGCGTCATTAAAATCTGTGGTATGGCATCCTCACCATTACGTGCCTCACCAATAACTGTACCTAGCCCGCTATCTTCAATAATTTGTTTTAACATAACACGACTTGCACGATCATCGTCTACAATAAAATACCTCATTTAAGTCTCTCCCGTTTGAATAGTTTGCGTAGGAATTATGATTTTAAACGTTGTATATTGATCGTCTGAATCAACGGTTATTGAGCCTTTTAATTTTTCTACTAATTCAGCAACGTGTGAAAGCCCAATGCCAGTTGCCGCTACACCATCAATATTGAACTTGGTTGTGTATCCAGGTTCAAAGATAACAGAAATATCTGCTTGTGAAATTCCTTGTCCATTATCACATACTGTTATTACAGTATTATCTTCTTGGCGCCCAATAGCAATAGAAATGATACCTTGTTCTTCAATAGCCTCAACAGCATTGGCAGATAAGTTATTTAAAAGAGCAAGGAGTGCAATATGTTCCTTTGTTTGAAAATCGAAGTCTATACATGTATTAAATTGTATATCCTTACCGAGTAATTCAGCGTATTTCCTATTGCCTTCCTCAATATAATGCAATAATTCAGACAATACAAAAGGGCCGAAGCTTCTTTCGCCCACAATCTTCGAAATACCAGCATATATACGTTGAGAATCTTTCTTCACTTCATGGATTTCCTGGGCAATATGAAGTGCCTGTAAACTTTCAGTTCGATAACCTAGCACTTTTAACTGTCGATATAATTCATAACCGCTGGCTGTAATAGTTTCAATATGGTTCATTGATTTTTTTAAGTATAGGGTCTCAACATAGAGGTCAGAGCCGATATTGAGCATTTCTTGTACTCGTTTTTTTTGCTCAGCAATCAAAATAGAGCTATAAATACCTACTACAAAAAAACTGCGTAACATAGCTACGGCTAATAGGATCAGGAGGTCATGAAGAAATAAAAAAGTATAATTTTGGACAAAAAATCGAAAAATTTGTTCTGCTAAATTACTAATAACCTCACTAAAGGCGACGAGTAAACCAAGTTTTAAAGGTTTTTCTCTATATTGTTGAATATCTAAAATTTGTAGGCACACTGCAAACAATACATAAAATAATGCGGCTGGTAAATGGTTAAATAGACTCTCAGAAATTGGAACGTTGTGTAACGTGGAATTAATAACACGAAAAATTGTTGTCACTATACTTGTTGCAATACCGGCTAAAATAATCGGTGTAGGCTTAAGTAGTGTGCATAAAAAGAAGATGATCGTACCTAAACCAAAACGGAATGTTGTATTAGCAAATGGCATAATTTTAATTTCACTACCAATTGCGGTCAGGACAGCAATAATGAAAATCCAAGTAAGGGAAGCACGTATCATAGATAATTTCGATTGCAATATTACAACCTCCCATCATTCATATAATAAAAAATACCACAACCGAGGCGGAAGTGGTATCTAACAAGTAATACATACAATTTTGGCAAAAAAAAACGGCTACAATTGTAGTCGGAAATTTTAAAAATGGAGGAGGTAGAGGGATTCGAACCCCCGCGCGGTGTTACCCGCCTGTCGGTTTTCAAGACCGATCCCTTCAGCCAGACTTGGGTATACCTCCATGTTATATTGCTCTGCTGTCTTATCGACAAAAATAAATTTATCATAACTAGAGACACTCGTCAATATTTTTTTGAAAAAAATTTAAGTAGTTTATTCAGGGCTTGGAAATAAATAATTTGTGCATTAAGTTGCAATTTATACAAACTGTCAGTATACTAGTTATTGCCGTGCTAGGTGGGAAGGTAGCGGTGTCCTGTAACTCGCAATCCGCTCTAGCGAGACTGAATTCCTTTTTCGAGGCTGTCCGTATTGTTTGGTCTGCCTTTTGCACGTAGTGTTGACGATTGGGTCCTGCGCAATGGATACCCATGAACCATGTCAGGTCCGGAAGGAAGCAGCATTAAGTGGTCTTATCCATGTGCCGCGGGGTTGCCTAATCCGAGCTAACGACAAGAGTAACGCTTATGTGCGGCTGTCAAGGAAAGGTGCACGGCATTAACTTGCCAATTCAAAGCATCCGTCTACTATAAGGCGGGTGCTTTTTTATTTTTAAATTTAGTAACTTCATTTTCTATATAAGAAGGCAAATGCTATAATATAACTATTCAATTAAATGGAGAAGGAGAGAGGAAATCAGTGACGTATCAAGCATTTTATCGTGTGTATCGACCGCAATCTTTTCGAGAAATGTCTGGCCAAGCACATGTCAAAAGAACGCTACAAAATGCTCTCCTAGCAAATAAAACAACGCATGCTTACTTATTTTCTGGGCCGCGTGGTACAGGGAAAACAAGTACAGCCAAAATCTTTGCGAAGGCCTTAAATTGTGAACATGCACCATCGAAAGAACCGTGTAATGAATGCGCTACATGCATAAGTATTACGGATGGCTCCCATCCTGATGTCATTGAATTTGACGCGGCTTCGAATTCACGTGTTGAAGAGATTAGGGATATTATAGAAAAGGTTCGCTTTGCTCCTGCAAGCAGTAGATATAAGGTGTACATCATAGACGAAGTGCATATGCTTTCTACAAGTGCCTTTAACGCTCTTTTAAAAACTTTGGAAGAGCCACCTCCTCATGCTGTATTTATTTTAGCAACGACAGAGCCTCACAAATTGCCTGCAACGATTATTTCTCGTTGTCAGCGCTTTGATTTTAAGCGACTTTCTACCAATGATATTATTGAACGTATGAAGGTTGTCCTAGAAGATATTGATTTACCATATGAAGAACAAGGTTTAAAGGTGATCGCACAATCAGCCGCAGGAGGAATGCGTGATGCTTTAAGTTTGCTAGACCAAGTTGTGTCATTTAGTGGGGAAAAATTAAAGCTTGAGGACACATTATTAGTTACAGGTTCAATTAGTCAGGATGTTTTTTATGACTTAGCTGAAGCATTGAAAGTAAAAGATGTTGCTCAAATGCTAGCTCTTTTAGAGCAACTTATAGCTGATGGCAAGGATCCCTTGCGTCTTTCAGAAGATTTAATTACTTTTTTCCGCGATTTACTATTACTTCAAACAAGTGATAATTTAGCTGAACTTTTAGAGTTAGTGTCCCCTGAGGAGCGTGTATTTACTTTAGCACACGAATTTGCTCCAGATATGCTTTATGGCTATATTGATATACTCGCAAAAATACAGCAGGAGATGCGTTTCTCTCACCATACGAAAATTTACTTAGAAACAGCATTGCTTAAAATGGCACAATTTTCGGGAGGGTTAGCGCATCAAACAGTGGCTATGAACGAAACTGTACAAAGCTCAGAACTCACGCAAAAGGTGGTAGCGCTTGAGCAGATGGTTCAACAATTATCCTTGCAACTGCAAACAGGAACTCCTGTGCAAACGACGTCAGCGCAAAAAGAGCAAAGACCTCGTGCTAAAAACCCGAATGGCTATAAAGCACCCACTGGTCGTATTCAGGAAGTGTTGAAAGATGCTACAAAGCAAGATGTGCAACGTATCAAGTCAGTTTGGGCACAAGCATTAAATCAAATGCAAAAATCTCAATCGGCTCTTTTAGCAGAGGCTGAACCTGTTGCGGCATCTTCGAGTGCTTTTGTGTTAAAATTCAAGTATGATATTCATTGTCAGATGGTTGCCGATAACCAATCTTTAAAGGCTCACTTTACACAATTAATTGCTGGGCAAACTGGTACAATGTACGAGATGCTATGTATACCAGAAGAATCTTGGTTGAAAATGCGTGAAGAGTTTATCCGTGATCACAGTCTACAGCAAAAGAAATCACAGGCTGTCTCAGAGCATGGAGAAGAATTATTAGAGCCACCACCGGCAGAAATGCCAGATGAACCATTTATCGATGATGCCCAACCTCTTGCTTCACAAGATCCACTTGTGACAGAGGCTGAAAAGCTCTTTGGTAAAGATTTTGTTGAAATTATTGAAGATTAAATTTTTAGGAGGAAGACATTTATGCGTGGAATGGGAAATATGCAAGGTATGATGAAAAAGATGCAAAAAATGCAAAAGGAAATGATGGAGGCTCAAGAGGCTTTAAATGCTGAGCAATTTGAAGGTGTTGCAGGCGGCGGCATGGTAAAAGTAACAGTTTCTGGTCAGCGTGAAGTAGTGTCAGTAAATCTAGATGAAGCTGTAGTAGACCCAGAAGACATCGAAATGTTACAAGACCTAATTGTTATTGCAACAAATGAAGCGTTGAAAAAGGTAGAAGAAAAAACAAACTCAACGATGGGTAAATTCACTCAAGGCTTAAACCTTCCATTCTAGGAGGTAATCATATGTACTACCCAGAACCAATATCTAAATTGATCGATAGTTTTATGAAATTGCCAGGTATCGGGCCGAAAACCGCGGCTCGTCTGGCGTTTTTTGTGTTATCTATGAAAGAAGACGATGTATTATCTTTCTCTAAAGCATTGATTGATGCTAAACGAAACCTGAGTTACTGTTCTGTCTGTGGCAATATAACAGATGTAGACCCATGTCACATTTGTGCAGACAAGCAGCGAGATCATTCTATTATTTGTGTTGTGCAAGATACAAAGGATGTTATTGCAATGGAAAAAATGCGTGACTACAACGGCATGTATCATGTACTTCAAGGTGCAATTTCTCCAATGGATGGTATCGGTCCAGAGGATATTAATGTTGCTTCCTTGTTAGTGCGTTTGCAAGATGAAAGTGTACAAGAGCTTATTTTAGCTACGAATTCAACAATTGAAGGTGAGGCAACAGCTATGTACATATCTCGCCTTGTCAAACCTTCAGGGATTCGTACGACTCGTATTGCGCATGGATTGCCAGTAGGGGGAGATTTAGAATACGCAGATGAGGTTACGCTATCTAAGGCAATGGAAGGCCGACGCGAATTATGAGTGAGGGATTAATATGTTCTTCCGTAGTAAAGGAAAGTTAAAAAAAGAATTCGATGATAGGCTTGTGAATCTTATAAAAGAAACAAAAGAGGATTTACAGCAGGCGAAGATAATAGAAGAATTAATGGATGACTATGATCTCGGGGTAATTGCTCAACGCAAAACAGCAGAAAGTATTCATTTCTATTTATTTAAGGAAGCTAGAATTCGCAAGGTATTAATAAAATAGTTCTTATTTAAATATTCATAGAAGCGATACAGGAAACATAAACTTTCATAATTATTTAATTGAGGGGGCAACCATATTGTCTTGGTTAGTAATTATGAGTATTAGTATTCCTGTAGGGCTTCTTTTTCTTTATGTAATAATAAGACATGCTAAACTAGGTAAGATTTTAGAAGGGTTATCGGTGTTTTGGTTTAGATTTGCATTTGCTTTTCTATTATTATTTATAATCCATTTAGGTATTGGTTATATAGGATATAATGTACCCATCAATCTATTTTCAGTCTTAACTATTGCCGTCTTAGGTATTCCGGGTGTATTAGGAATAACAGCTTTAATATTTTTTTTATAAAAAGCTTGCAATATGAAAAGAATATGATATAGTTATAAAAGTCGCTAATATAACTGATTGAAACGAAAATAAATTAAAAATTCATGTTGACACATTATATACGACATGGTATTATATAAGAGTTGCTGCTGAAACAGCAGTTAACGAAATGAACCTTGAAAACTGAACAAGCAAAACGTAATCAATAAAGTTTTCAGTAACTAACTTCGGTTAATGAACGAAACAAAATTTTGGACATCAAAATGATGCCAGCAAAACAATTTGAGCTATTCAAATTTCTTTTATGGAGAGTTTGATCCTGGCTCAGGACGAACGCTGGCGGCGTGCCTAATACATGCAAGTCGAGCGAACAGAGAAGGAGCTTGCTCCTTCGACGTTAGCGGCGGACGGGTGAGTAACACGTGGGCAACCTACCTTATAGTTTGGGATAACTCCGGGAAACCGGGGCTAATACCGAATAATCTGTTTCACCTCATGGTGAAACACTGAAAGACGGTTTCGGCTGTCGCTATAGGATGGGCCCGCGGCGCATTAGCTAGTTGGTGAGGTAACGGCTCACCAAGGCGACGATGCGTAGCCGACCTGAGAGGGTGATCGGCCACACTGGGACTGAGACACGGCCCAGACTCCTACGGGAGGCAGCAGTAGGGAATCTTCCACAATGGGCGAAAGCCTGATGGAGCAACGCCGCGTGAGTGAAGAAGGATTTCGGTTCGTAAAACTCTGTTGTAAGGGAAGAACAAGTACAGTAGTAACTGGCTGTACCTTGACGGTACCTTATTAGAAAGCCACGGCTAACTACGTGCCAGCAGCCGCGGTAATACGTAGGTGGCAAGCGTTGTCCGGAATTATTGGGCGTAAAGCGCGCGCAGGTGGTTTCTTAAGTCTGATGTGAAAGCCCACGGCTCAACCGTGGAGGGTCATTGGAAACTGGGAGACTTGAGTGCAGAAGAGGATAGTGGAATTCCAAGTGTAGCGGTGAAATGCGTAGAGATTTGGAGGAACACCAGTGGCGAAGGCGACTATCTGGTCTGTAACTGACACTGAGGCGCGAAAGCGTGGGGAGCAAACAGGATTAGATACCCTGGTAGTCCACGCCGTAAACGATGAGTGCTAAGTGTTAGGGGGTTTCCGCCCCTTAGTGCTGCAGCTAACGCATTAAGCACTCCGCCTGGGGAGTACGGTCGCAAGACTGAAACTCAAAGGAATTGACGGGGGCCCGCACAAGCGGTGGAGCATGTGGTTTAATTCGAAGCAACGCGAAGAACCTTACCAGGTCTTGACATCCCGTTGACCACTGTAGAGATATAGTTTCCCCTTCGGGGGCAACGGTGACAGGTGGTGCATGGTTGTCGTCAGCTCGTGTCGTGAGATGTTGGGTTAAGTCCCGCAACGAGCGCAACCCTTGATCTTAGTTGCCATCATTTAGTTGGGCACTCTAAGGTGACTGCCGGTGACAAACCGGAGGAAGGTGGGGATGACGTCAAATCATCATGCCCCTTATGACCTGGGCTACACACGTGCTACAATGGACGATACAAACGGTTGCCAACTCGCGAGAGGGAGCTAATCCGATAAAGTCGTTCTCAGTTCGGATTGTAGGCTGCAACTCGCCTACATGAAGCCGGAATCGCTAGTAATCGCGGATCAGCATGCCGCGGTGAATACGTTCCCGGGCCTTGTACACACCGCCCGTCACACCACGAGAGTTTGTAACACCCGAAGTCGGTGAGGTAACCTTTTTGGAGCCAGCCGCCGAAGGTGGGATAGATGATTGGGGTGAAGTCGTAACAAGGTAGCCGTATCGGAAGGTGCGGCTGGATCACCTCCTTTCTAAGGATTATTTCGGAATACAAACCTAGGGTTTGTAAGATTACGTTTTGCGTTCAGTTTTGAAGGTTCATTCTTCTTGAATGAAAATCTTCAAAACTTGTTCTTTGAAAACTGGATAAAACGACATTGAAATTGTAACAAACACATTTATTTTTTAAGTTTTTTTATAGGCTTAATAACATTAAAAGGTTTCAAGACACGAGCAGTTCTAGGAAGCAATCGAGTGAATGAAGGAGCGTACTTGAGTACGTGACTGATTGAACGAGTGAAGCTGACAACGAAATGTGATGTGTATTGAAAGCTGTTAGGTTAAGTTATTAAGGGCGCACGGCGAATGCCTTGGCACTAGGAGCCGAAGAAGGACGGCACTAACACCGATATGCTTCGGGGAGCTGTAAGTGAGCTTTGATCCGGAGATTTCCGAATGGGGGAACCCACTACGTTTAATCGCGTAGTATCTTGACGTGAATACATAGCGTCTTGAAGGCAGACCCAGGGAACTGAAACATCTAAGTACCTGGAGGAAGAGAAAGAAAAATCGATTCCCTGAGTAGCGGCGAGCGAAACGGGAAGAGCCCAAACCAAGAGGCTTGCCTCTTGGGGTTGTAGGACACTCAATACGGAGTTACAAAAGAGCGAGTTAGATGAAGCGACTTGGAAAGGTCCGCCAGAGCAGGTAAAAGCCCTGTAGTCGAAAGTTTGTTCTCTCCTGAGTGGATCCTGAGTACGGCGGAACACGTGAAATTCCGTCGGAATCCGGGAGGACCATCTCCCAAGGCTAAATACTACCTAGTGACCGATAGTGAACCAGTACCGTGAGGGAAAGGTGAAAAGCACCCCGGAAGGGGAGTGAAAGAGATCCTGAAACCGTGTGCCTACAAGTAGTTAGAGCCCGTTAATGGGTGATAGCGTGCCTTTTGTAGAATGAACCGGCGAGTTACGATTACGTGCGAGGTTAAGCTTTAGAAGGCGGAGCCGCAGCGAAAGCGAGTCTGAATAGGGCGAAATAGTACGTGGTCGTAGACCCGAAACCAGGTGATCTACCCATGTCCAGGGTGAAGGTAAGGTAACACTTACTGGAGGCCCGAACCCACGCACGTTGAAAAGTGCGGGGATGAGGTGTGGGTAGCGGAGAAATTCCAATCGAACTTGGAGATAGCTGGTTCTCTCCGAAATAGCTTTAGGGCTAGCCTCGTGATGAGAATACTGGAGGTAGAGCACTGTTTGGACTAGGGGGCCATCCCGGTTTACCGAATTCAGACAAACTCCGAATGCCAGATATTTATACACGGGAGTCAGACTGCGAGTGATAAGATCCGTAGTCAAAAGGGAAACAGCCCAGACCACCAGCTAAGGTCCCAAAGTAATCGTTAAGTGGAAAAGGATGTGGCGTTGCACAGACAACCAGGATGTTGGCTTAGAAGCAGCCATCATTTAAAGAGTGCGTAATAGCTCACTGGTCGAGTGACGCTGCGCCGAAAATGTATCGGGGCTAAACGATTCACCGAAGCTGTGGATTGACATCTACGATGTCAGTGGTAGGAGAGCGTTCTAAGTGCGTTGAAGTCAGACCGGAAGGACTGGTGGAGCGCTTAGAAGTGAGAATGCCGGTATGAGTAGCGAAAGACGGGTGAGAATCCCGTCCACCGTATGACTAAGGTTTCCTGAGGAAGGCTCGTCCGCTCAGGGTTAGTCGGGACCTAAGCCGAGGCCGATAGGCGTAGGCGATGGACAACAGGTTGATATTCCTGTACCACCTCCTCACCGTTTGAGAAATGGGGGGACGCAGTAGGATAGGGTAAGCGCGCTGTTGGTTATGCGCGTCCAAGCAGTAAGGCGTGTGTGTAGGCAAATCCGCACACTGTAACGTTGAGCTGTGATGGCGAGTCCGTATGGACGAAGTTCCTGATTTCACACTGCCAAGAAAAGCCTCTATCGAGGTGAGAGGTGCCCGTACCGCAAACCGACACAGGTAGTCGAGGAGAGAATCCTAAGGTGTGCGAGAGAACTCTCGTTAAGGAACTCGGCAAAATGACCCCGTAACTTCGGGAGAAGGGGTGCTCTTGAGCGTGCAAGCGCATGAGAGCCGCAGTGAATAGGCCCAGGCGACTGTTTAGCAAAAACACAGGTCTCTGCAAAACCGTAAGGTGACGTATAGGGGCTGACGCCTGCCCGGTGCTGGAAGGTTAAGAGGAGTGGTTAGCGCAAGCGAAGCTGCGAATTGAAGCCCCAGTAAACGGCGGCCGTAACTATAACGGTCCTAAGGTAGCGAAATTCCTTGTCGGGTAAGTTCCGACCCGCACGAAAGGCGTAACGATCTGGGCACTGTCTCAACGAGAGACTCGGTGAAATTATAGTACCTGTGAAGATGCAGGTTACCCGCGACAGGACGGAAAGACCCCGTGGAGCTTTACTGTAGCCTGATATTGAATTTTGGTACAACTTGTACAGGATAGGTAGGAGCCAGAGATCTCGGAGCGCCAGCTTCGAAGGAGGCGTCGGTGGGATACTACCCTGGTTGTATTGAAATTCTAACCCATGCCCCTTAGCGGGGCAGGAGACAGTGTCAGGCGGACAGTTTGACTGGGGCGGTCGCCTCCTAAAAGGTAACGGAGGCGCCCAAAGGTTCCCTCAGAATGGTTGGAAATCATTCGTAGAGTGTAAAGGCACAAGGGAGCTTGACTGCGAGACCTACAAGTCGAGCAGGGTCGAAAGACGGGCTTAGTGATCCGGTGGTTCCGCATGGAAGGGCCATCGCTCAACGGATAAAAGCTACCCCGGGGATAACAGGCTTATCTCCCCCAAGAGTCCACATCGACGGGGAGGTTTGGCACCTCGATGTCGGCTCATCGCATCCTGGGGCTGTAGTCGGTCCCAAGGGTTGGGCTGTTCGCCCATTAAAGCGGTACGCGAGCTGGGTTCAGAACGTCGTGAGACAGTTCGGTCCCTATCCGTCGTGGGCGTAGGAAATTTGAGAGGAGCTGTCCTTAGTACGAGAGGACCGGGATGGACACACCGCTGGTGTACCAGTTGTCTTGCCAAAGGCATCGCTGGGTAGCTATGTGTGGACGGGATAAGTGCTGAAAGCATCTAAGCATGAAGCCCCCCTCAAGATGAGATTTCCCATTACGCAAGTAAGTAAGATCCCTCAAAGACGATGAGGTAGATAGGTTCGAGGTGGAAGTGTGGTGACACATGGAGCTGACGAATACTAATCGATCGAGGACTTAACCAAAAACGTTTGAACCATTCAATGAACCGTTTATCCAGTTTTGAAAGAATAATTTCTTTTATGAAGGGTTTCAAGATACGAGTAGTTCGAGGAAGCAATGGAGAGAGGGAAGGAGCGTACTCAAGTACGTGACTGACTGAACGACAGAAGCTGACGAAGAAATGCGATGTATATTGAAAGCCGACCATAGTCTAGTGATGATGGCAAAGAGGTCACACCCGTTCCCATACCGAACACGGAAGTTAAGCTCTTTAGCGCCGATGGTAGTTGGGGGCTTCCCCCTGTGAGAGTAGGACGTCGCTAGGCAACAAAGTAACCACTGAGAAATCAGTGGTTTTTTTATTTATTTAGAGACCTATAAAATGTTAAAGTTTAATGGAGTGATTAAAACATACAAAGGGGTGCAATGTAATGGCAACTGGACAATATAGTAAGAGTATCAGTATGCAGAAAGAAAAGTTAGAGGAATTTATTCAAAATAAAGAACAATGGGCCGTTTTAATGCCAGGTTACTTACACCACGAATTACTGAATGAAAATGATATGATTTGGGTCTTTCAAGGAGATTTTGGCATTATTCAAAAAGCTGTTAAAGTGGAGCTTAAGGTGAAAAAATCAGATGCTCATCAGATACATTTTGATTTGGAGGGCTTATCCGATCCGATAAATGGCGATGGTTCATTTGAAATAAAACAAAATCAAGATCAATCATTGCAACTTACTGGTAAGTTAACAATGAAGGCTAGCGGCTTTTTAGCAGGAATGATGAATCCAGTTTTAGATAATTTTGTCCCAAGACTAGTGGAGCAATTAGTAAAGGAAATGGCCGTTAAAGTGGTGAAAGAATAGTTTTGTGGAAAAGGGTGGGAGAACCGATTATTGCAGATAACGGCAATAATCGGTTTTTATATTGAATGAGCAAATGTTTTTTTACTAAATGTTCTCTCCTCGATAATGAGGTAAAGAATGTCTGTTTTTTAGTGGCTATTCAAATATCTATTGAAATAGAATGCCGGCGTGACTAAATTATGTTGTCACATAGCCTCTAAACGATGTTTCTTTTGGAGTAAACTCAAAGTAATCTAGATGCAATGGAAACAGAGATAATAAGACATTTTGTTGAAAAATTTTAGTTCAACAGATAAATATGGAGAACCTTGTTGAGGGATAGCTTTTTTATCTCGTTATAATTTCGTATAATTAAATAAGAATCTAACGAAAATGGGTGTTTGTTTTGCAAAAGAAAAAGCCAATTATAGAGGGATTAGAACGTTTTAGACAACAACAAAATATTTCTTTTCATGTCCCAGGTCATAAGCATGGCGAACTGTCCTATCTTCCGCAAGCATTTAAAGATGTTATGCGTTATGATGTAACTGAATTAACAGGTTTAGATGATTTGCATTACCCTGAGGAAATGATATTAGAAGCAGAAAATTTACTTGCAGATACATATGGAGCAATGAAGAGTTTCTTTCTAGTGGGCGGTTCTACTGTTGGGAATTTAGCGATGATTTATGCTACATGTGATAAAGGCGATACCATTATTGTCCAACGTAATGCCCATAAATCAATTTTCCACGCCATTGAACTTGTGGGGGCTAAGCCTATTTTTGTCTCACCAATCTGGGATGAGCGAACGTTAACGGCAACGCATGTCACTTATAAAGATCTTAAAGAAGCAGTGAAAAATTATCCAGAGGCGAAAGCTGTCGTTTTAACATATCCTACTTATTATGGGATGACATCGAATGAAATACAGCAACAAATTGCTTATTGTCATGAAAAAGAAATCCCTGTCTTAGTGGATGAGGCACATGGCGCTCATTTTAATGCGTGTACATTATTTCAACCATCTGCTTTGTCATTAGGAGCAGATGTCGTTGTACAATCAGCACATAAGACATTACCTGCGATGACGATGGCATCCTTTATGCATGTTAAGTCGAAATTAATTGATGCTGACAAAATACATCACTATCTACGTATGCTGCAATCTAGTAGCCCATCCTATGTATTATTAGCCTCATTAGATGATGCTCGCTATTATGTACAGACATATATGGAGAGTGATGGGGCATATATAATAGAAAAAAAGAATCAATGGATTGAAGCATTACGATCAATTGGTTCCTTAGAAGTAATTGAAGTAGATGATCCACTTAAGGTATTGTTACGTGTCAATGGTTATAGTGGTTTTCAATTACAGGAGGTACTAGAAGCTAAGCATGTCTATGGAGAACTAGCTGATGCGAATCAAGTATTATTTGTGTTACCTTTGCTGAAGCAAGGATATCCTTACCCATTTGCTGAAATAAGAGTCCGCATAAAAGAAGCTATAACAATGCTATTAAACACAGCTAAAACGGATAGCATAGCTGCTTCTCAAACAGCCTATCATTTTGTACCTATTACTGAACCTATTTATACCTTTAATGAAATTGCATCATTAAGTAAAGAATGGTTACCATATATGCGTACAATGGGAAGGGTTTCAGCAAGTATGATTATTCCTTATCCGCCTGGTATTCCATTACTTGTCCCAGGAGAAAGAATAACCGTAGCAAAATTAAGTCAACTGGAAGAGCTATTAGCAGCAGGAGCGACATTCCAAGGAAATCATCGATTAGCAGAAAAAATGATTCAGGTCATTAGATAGTTGGAGGCAATAACAGCATGAAAAGCAATTTATTTATTACATTCGAAGGTCCAGAGGGAGCAGGGAAAACAACAATCATTCAAATGATAGCTGAGCGACTAGCAGAAAAAAATATTGACGTTCTAGCAACAAGAGAACCAGGCGGCATCGAAATTGCAGAAAAGATAAGAACAATTATTTTAAATCCTGCACATACAGCTATGGACGAGCGAACAGAAGCATTGTTATATGCTGCAGCAAGAAGTCAGCATTATTTTGAAAAAGTACAACCAGCTTTAGATGCTGGTCAGTTGGTAATATGTGATCGTTTTATCGACTCATCTTTAGCTTATCAAGGTTATGCAAGAGGAATAGGTGTTGATGAGGTACTTTCTATTAACGAATTTGCTATCGGTAAGAAATTACCTGACTTAACTATATTATTTGACCTTCCTCCAGAAGTTGGATTAGCACGTATTCATGCAACTAACAAGAGAGAAATAAATCGTTTAGACGTTGAAAGTTTGCCGTTTCATCAGAAGGTACGTGAAGGATATTTACAACTAGTAGAGCGGTACCCAGAACGTATACGTGTAGTGAATGCAGACCAACATATTGAGCATGTTGTTGAAGATGTATGGTTATTATTATTGGAAGCAATGCACTAAAAGCATGAAGTTGTCCACAACATTGTGATATAATGATACTATCCATTATTTTATCTAATTCAACAGATACCTACTGAATTACGAGTAAGCTTGATAAAATATGGACGTAATTATGCCCAGGTGTAATTAATTTCACATGGATAACAGTCGAAGTATTAATGTTTATAAATGCTTAGGAATAGTATGAAAACCTATTTAGGTGAATCTTATAAAAGGGGTGAGTGCGAATGAAGTTAGTCGTAGCTGTAGTGCAAGATCAGGATAGCAGTCGCTTATCAAATGCTTTAACGAAAAATCAGTTTCGCGCAACTAAATTAGCGAGCACAGGAGGATTTTTACGTTCAGGAAATACGACATTTCTTATAGGAACTGAAGACTCTCTCATACCCAAACTTTTAGATATTATTCGGGATAATTGTCGAGCACGTGAGCAAATGGTTGCACCAGTTTCTCCATTAGGAGGAAATGCCGATTCCTATATACCTTATCCTGTGGAGGTAGAGGTAGGAGGAGCTACTGTATTTGTTTTACCAATTGAACAATTCCATCATTTTTAATAAGTAGCCTCCATTCGTAAGAGGTCGCTTATATTAGGCTTATCTAATGAGCCTGATATTTATCCCAATGCAGGGAGAAATTGATAAAGATAGTGGGGGCGAAACCAGCTTGAAGATTAATCAAGATATACGTGTCGGGTTAAATACAAATCGCAATGAGCCACTACAAAATAATAATCAAAATAACCGATTTGGAGATCTGGTCGTTAAGCAAGGTAACAAGCTGCAAACAGAGCAACTAACACGTTTATTAGGAGATATTTCGAGTGCTGGTGATCGTGTTGCAAGATCACGTAATTTACGGGAACTTGCTAAGTTTAAAATGCTTGTAAAACGATTTCTACAAGAGACAGTAGAACATGGAATGGATTTAAAACAATCACATACATGGAATCGTTTTGGCGAAGGCAGACGATTAAAAATCATTGAAACTATTGATACACGTCTTGTCGAACTTGCCCAAGATCTCTTAGACGAGGAAAAAGAAGCGATAGACCTCCTTGATAAAATCGGTGAGATTAAAGGCTTACTAATTAATTTATATATGTAAAACCCGTGTCTCATTCTCATTTAGGCGCGGGCTTTTTTCAAATTTTGATTTGGCAGCTTGCCATTAAACTAGGAATCACTGTAATGTTTCTTTTCAAAAAGTAAGAATTGGAGACAGTTACGCTTTTTGTTGTAGATACAGGAAGGAATTAAAATGTATGGCCAAGAATGTTGAAGAGCTATTCACGCTACAGCCAGTCGTAATGAAGCAACTTCAAACGATTTTTGACAAAAATAGATTAGCACATGCATATATTTTTGATGGCGAAAAAGGGACAGGCAAGGCAGGTATTATGACCTTTTTTGTCAAATTAATGCTATGTGAGCAACCAAGTGGAAATGTTCCATGTGAAACATGTCGAAATTGCAGACGTGTGGATTCGGGAAATCACCCAAATATTCATCAAATTTATCCAGATGGTCAATTTATAAAAATTGATCAAATGCGAGAACTTATTGGCGAGATGAAAATGATGGGTGTAGAAGAAGGGCGTAAAATCTATGTGCTTCATCATGCAGACCGTCTGAATACAGCATCAGCCAATATGATACTTAAATTTTTAGAGGAGCCGGATGGAGAAGTAACTGCCATATTATTAACAGAGCAAATGCAGTCAATACTTCCAACAATCCGTTCTCGTTGCCAACATATCAAATTTCAAAAAATGCCACGTCATGTTTTGTTGAAGCACTTACAGGACAATAATATTTCGGATTCGATGGCTTCAACCGTAAGCATGATGACAAACGAGCTCGAAATGGCTATATTTTTGGCAAATGATGAGCAGTTTGCACTCGCTCGAAAAACAGTGTTAAAATTAGTGGAGGCCATTCGGCAAAATGTACACGAGGCAATGCTTATTGCACATGAAGAGTGGTTACCACATTTTAAAGAAAAGGGCGAGATGGAGCAAGCATTGGATTTACTACTATTTGCTTACCGTGATATAGTGTCAATAAAAGCTAATCCCGAGGCAGCTTGTACTTATCCAGACATGTTACCACTATTTAAAGAAGTTGCGTTACATTCCACTTATGAGCGACTATCAAGTCAGATGGAATCTATTTTACAAGCGCGCGCCTCTTTACAGCGTAACATGAATAGGACGTTATTGATTGAGCAGTTAATGCTAAATCTGCAGGAGGGATATACATTTGTATAATGTAGTAGGAGTCCGCTTTAAAAAGGCGGGTAAAATATATTATTTTGATCCGGCATCATTTCTACTAGAAGATAGTCAATATGTTATTGTAGAGACAGCTCGCGGAGTAGAGTATGGAAAAGTGGTTGTCCCTCAAAAAGTAGTAGGTGATAATGATGTTGTATTACCACTAAAACAAGTACTTAGACCAGCAGATGATCGTGATCGTATACAAGTAGAGGAAAATGCAGCTGAGTCGAAACGTGCATTTGAACTCGCTAGTACTAAAATTATAGAACATAATTTAGAAATGAAACTTGTAGATGTTGAATATACATTTGATCGTAATAAAATTATTTTTTATTTTACAGCTGAAGGACGTGTTGACTTCAGGGATCTTGTAAAAGATTTAGCTTCGGTTTTTAGAACACGTATCGAACTTCGCCAAATCGGTGTCCGTGATGAAGCAAAATTATTAGGTGGTATCGGACCGTGTGGAAGAATGCTTTGTTGCTCCACATTTTTAGGTGATTTTGAGCCAGTCTCTATTAAAATGGCTAAAGATCAAAACTTATCTTTAAATCCTTCAAAAATATCAGGTCTTTGCGGACGTTTAATGTGCTGCTTAAAGTATGAAAATGATGAATATGAAGAAGCAAAAGAGGGCATGCCAGATATAGGTGAGGTAGCGATGACACCAGATGGTCGCGGGAAAGTTGTAGGGTTAAATGTGCTGGAAAGACTTATTCAAGTATATTTACATGAGCAGGAACGCACAGTTGAGTATACACTAGAAGAACTGCTAGCATGCGAAAAAAATCTTATTTAAGATAGAGAATTTAACGAGGTGGCTTGGGTGAAGGACCGTAATTTCTTGGATACCGTTATGGAGTTCGAACAACAGCTCGAAGCAATGCAGGAGCAATTTGGTGCATTGAAACAATTTGTAGCGTTAATGATGGAAGAGCATAAGGCGCTTGAAACAGAAAATCATCATCTTCGTACACGTCTGGAAGAACTACTTTCTAATACAAACTCCGTACAAGCTGCTGAAGTAAAGAAAGAGAGTCCTCTAGATATAGGTGAAGGTTATGATAACCTAGCTCGCTTATACCAGGAAGGCTTCCACGTTTGTCATGTTCATTTTGGAAGTTCACGTAAAGGTGAAGATTGTCTGTTTTGTCTATCATTTTTAAATAAACAAAATGTGTAATAGAAGGCTGATTCCCACTACGGTGGTATCAGTCTTTTGTTTTGTAGTGTAGGAGGAATAAGCATGGAAAAATGGTTAAAGGATGATGAGCGATTAGACTATTTATTGGCTGAGAATTTGCGTATTATTCAAAGTCCTTCTGTCTTTTCGTTTTCGTTAGACGCAGTGTTGCTTTCAAAGTTTGTCAATATCCCCTATCATAAGGGAAAAATTGTTGATTTATGCTCAGGAAATGGTGTAATTCCTCTCTTTTTAAGTGCACGTACAAAAGGGGAAATTACGGGAGTTGAGATTCAGCCCCGTTTATTTGATATGGCAGAGAGAAGCATCCATTACAATCAACTGGAAAACCAAATTCAAATGATTCTTGGTGATGTAAAAGAAATACCAAAACACTTAGGCATAGAACAGTATGATGTTGTTACCTGCAATCCTCCCTATTTTTTAGCACATGAAGCAAGTGATAAAAATCTCAGTGAACATCATGCCATTGCACGACATGAATTATATTTAACATTAGAGGAAGCCATTCAATCTGCAAGTAAATTATTAAAGCAAGGTGGCAAGGCGGCATTTGTCCATCGTCCAGGTCGATTATTAGATATTGTTACAGCTATGCGAGCAAATCGCTTAGAGCCCAAACGGATGCAACTCATTTATCCGAAAAAAGGAAAAGAAGCCAATACATTATTAATAGAAGGGATAAAAGATGGAAAACCAGATTTAAAAATCTTGCCACCCTTGTATGTCTATGATGGCAATAACGAATATACAGCAGAAGTGAGAGACATTCTTTATGGAAAAGAGCAGTAATCACTACTTTTATGTGCTAGAGTGTGCGGATCAAACCCTTTATGCAGGGTATACAAATAATATAGAAAAGCGTGTTGCTGTACATAACGCTGGTAAAGGGGCAAAATATACAAGAGCTAGAGGCCCAGTGAAATGTATTTATAAAGAAATGTTTGAGACAAAGCAAGAAGCAATGCGTGCTGAATATGCTTTTAAGCAATTAACAAGAATGCAGAAAATAAATTATATAAGGAGGGGTGAATCGTGAAATCACAAAAAAGTACAATACACGATCTGACAGGTTGTTTATATCTGGTAGGAACGCCTATTGGAAATCTAGAGGATATGAGTGTACGTGCACTTCGCATTTTAAAAGAAGCCGATATTATTGCGGCAGAAGATACGAGAAATACAAAGAAGCTATGTAATTACTTTGATATCGAAACACCATTAATCAGTTACCATGAACATAATTTAGCAGTAGGTGGCGAAAAATTATTATCTATGCTTCACGAAGGGAAAACAATTGCATTAGTAAGTGATGCAGGTTTACCTTGTATTTCTGATCCAGGTGCAGACATAGTTGAAAAAGCAATCGCTCAAAACTTTCCAGTTGTGCCAGTGCCAGGTCCCAATGCTGCGATTTCAGCATTAATTGCCTCTGGATTAACACCACAGCCATTTTTCTTTTATGGGTTTTTGAATCGTGGAAAAAAAGATCGACGCCAGCAGTTAGAGCAATTAAAAAAACGTCAAGAAACTATCTTATTATATGAGGCACCTCATCGCTTAAAAGATACATTAAAAGATATGGAAGCAATACTCGGAAACCGTCGCGTTGTCCTCGCGCGTGAGCTGACAAAGAAATTTGAAGAGTTTTTACGCGGCACATTGGCTGAAGCTGTAGAATGGTCGCAAACCCAGGAGATTCGTGGAGAGTTTTGTATTGTTCTTGAAGGCAATAGCTCTGCCGAAGAGGAAGATGAACATGCAAAAGCCTATTGGGAGACAATGTCCATTATTGAACATGTTGATTTCATCATAGATCAATCGAATATAACATCAAAAGAAGCCATTAAGGAAGTAGCCAAGTTGAGACAAGTAGCTAAAAGAGATGTTTATAATGAATATCATAGTCAATAATAGTAAAGAGTTACCTTACTAAGGTAGCTCTTTATTTGATTTTAAATTGATAATAACTGTAAATAATAGTACCCTTAAATAGAAAGGTCTGACATGGACATTATAAGGGGTTCAGAAATTGGGTATAGTAAATTATATAAATAGAAACACCTAAATCATTGTATTTGATTTAGGTGAGCAATCAATTATTTTTTTAAGTTAGATTGGATTTCTTTTACTAACATTTCAGCGCCTTCTGGACTTAAAATTAATTTGCCTCCAACTAGACGGAAGTTATCATCGGAAACTTCACCAGTAACAGCACATGTCATATTAGGCATATATTTTTTTAAGATGATTTTATCGTCATCCACATAGATTTCTAAAGCGTCCTTTTCAGCAATACCTAGCGTACGGCGTAACTCGATAGGAATTACTACACGACCTAACTCATCGACTTTACGAACAATCCCTGTTGATTTCATAATAGATTTCCTCCTAATTATTAAAAGTTATATTGGTATTTCGTCAAATTTCGACATAATTTCCTTGTCTGATAGTTATCATACCAAGTAATGCCATAAACGTCAATTAATTAATACACTAATATTATGCTTTCTAAAAAAAATTTTTGAGAAGAATGCAGTTATTTTATTCATTTTAAAAGGTTTTTAATAAATATTTTCAGTAATAGTAAAAAAGATTCTTATTTAAGTCATTTAATGGATTCAATATATTATTCGACAATTTTCGCATATGATAAACTTTCATTGAAACGAATTTGGTACTTCGTTAGAATAGAAAGTATATTGTAAAACAATGGAGGCAGTTCTTGTGAGTGAACAACAAAAAACATTCTATATAACAACACCCATTTACTATCCAAGTGGGAAATTTCATATTGGTACGGCATATACAACCGTTGCATCTGATACTATTGCACGCTATAAACGTTTACGTGGTTATGATGTTCGTTTTTTAACAGGAATGGACGAACATGGGCAAAAAATACAAGAAAAAGCAGCCGAAGCGGGGAAACACCCTCAAGATTATGTAAATGAAATTGCAGATGCTGCGAAAAAGCTTTGGTCTTTAATGGATATTTCTTATGATGACTTTATACAGACAACGCAAGAGCGACATACGAAAGCTGTCGAAAAGATTTTCCAAAAGTTTTTAGATAATGGTGATATTTATAAAGGCGAATATGAAGGCTGGTATTGTACACCATGTGAATCATTCTTTACAGAAACTCAATTAGTTGATGGGAACTGTCCAGACTGTGGTCGACCAGTACACAAAGTAAAAGAAGAATCGTACTTCTTTAATATGAAGAAATACGCAGATCGTTTATTAACTTATTATGAAGAAAACCTAGAATTCATTGAGCCAGAATCACGAAAAAATGAAATGATTAATAACTTCATTAAACCAGGGCTAGAAGATTTATCAGTATCAAGAACGTCCTTCGATTGGGGGATTAAAGTACCTGGGGATCCAAAGCATGTCATTTATGTATGGGTGGATGCATTAACGAATTATATTACAGCTCTAGGGTACATGTCTGACGATGAAACACTATTCAACAAGTACTGGCCAGCAGACGTACATGTAGTAGGGAAAGATATTGTGCGCTTCCATACAATTTATTGGCCAATTTTCTTAATGGCGTTAGATTTACCATTACCGAAAAAAGTATTTGCACATGGTTTTATTATGATGAAAGACGGTAAAATGTCTAAATCAAAAGGTAATGTCATTTATCCAGAAATGTTAATCGAACGTTATGGCCTAGATGCGACACGTTACTTCCTTTTACGTGAATTACCATTCGGCTCTGATGGTGTATTTTCGCCAGAATCATTTATTGAACGCACAAACTTTGATTTGGCGAACGATTTAGGAAATTTACTAAATCGAACTATTTCAATGATTAATAAATATTTTGATGGTATTATTCCTACAGAAAATCTTCAATCGACAGAATTTGATGCAGCATTAAAAGAGCAAGCTGAGTCGGTGCGTATTAAATATGAAGAAAGTATGGAAAAAATGCAATTTAGTGTCGTTCTTGCTGACTTATGGACACTGGTGTCGCGTACTAATAAATATATAGATGAGACACAGCCTTGGGTGTTAGCAAAAGAAGAGTCAGATAAGCCAAAATTAGGAGCTGTTATGCGAAATTTGGCAGAGAGCTTACACCAAATTGCTGTCATGTTACAACCATTTATGACAACAACACCGAAACGTATGATCGATCAGTTAGGTTTAGATGACAAATTCTTAGCATGGGATACAATTGAAACATTCGGCAATACTATTCCAACAAACATTAAAGTGGTAGAAAAAGGGATACCAATTTTCCCACGCTTGGAAAATGAAGTTGAAATTGCTTATATTCGTGAGGAAATGCGTGGCTCTGTGAAAACACCACAAGAAGAAGAGACTAAAAAGACTTCAAAGACTGACGAAAACCCAGAAATTCCTGAAATTACCATTGATGATTTTATGAAAATTGATTTGCGTGTGGCGACTGTTACGGCATGTGAAACTGTTCCAAAAGCAGATAAATTATTAAAGCTTCAAGTGGATCTAGGATATGAGCAACGCCAAGTAGTTTCAGGTATTGCAAAATTCTATACACCTGATGATTTAATCGGTCAAAAAGTGATCGTCGTAGCAAACTTGAAGCCTGTTAAACTACGTGGTGAATTATCACAAGGAATGATTCTAGCTGGTGAAAAAGATGGAATTTTAAAATTAGCATCAGTTGATTCAAAACTAGAGAATGGTGCAAAAGTAAAGTAACAAACTAAGAAAGGCCTGCTGAATACATATTATTCAGCAGGCTTTTCAAATCTGTTAGAGAAATTAGGTTATTGTTATTTCGAAATAATTTATTCGGCATGAAAAATGTGATTTTATGGGTATATAGAATCATTGCAAGTATTGTCGATTAAGTGGAATGTCACAATACCGAATGGTTTGTAACAAAATTGTAATGCTTACGAAAAATATGAAATAATAAATTTTAATAAAATCGATGTTAGGAGAATGAGGATGTTTATTGATACACATGTACATTTGAATGCAGATCAGTATGAGGAAGACCTTCAAGAGGTAATTGATAGAGCCCTTGAAGCTAGAGTAGAGAAAATGGTTGTTATTGGTTTTGACCGTAAAACCATTAATAGAACAATGCAATTAATAGAGCAATATGATTTTGTTTATGGTGTCATTGGCTGGCATCCAGTAGACGCTATTGATTGTACGCAACAAGATTTAGATTGGATTGAGGAATTAGCTGCACATCCAAAAATAGTTGGCATTGGTGAAACAGGTTTGGACTATTATTGGGATAAGTCACCAAAAGAAGTTCAACAAGCACTTTTCCGCAAGCAAATTCAATTAGCGCAAAAGTTAGGTTTGCCAATCATTATTCATAACAGGGATGCAACAGGGGATGTTGTACAAATTTTGCGTGAAGAAAACGCAGCATCCGTAGGGGGTGTTATGCACTGCTTTAGTGGGAGTGTAGAAACCGCACGTGAATGTATAGCTATGAATTTTATGATTAGTCTTGGTGGACCAGTGACATTCAAAAATGCACGTCTGCCAAAGGAAGTGGCTACGGAAATACCTCTAGAGCACTTGATGATTGAAACAGATGCACCATATTTGGCGCCACATCCACATCGAGGTAAGCGTAATGAACCAAGCTTTGTGCCCTTAGTTGCGGAGGAAATTGCGCGATTGAAGGGGTTAACAATTGAGGAAATTGCACAAGCAACTACCGCCAATGCGAAAATTTTTTTTGGGATTGACAATTAACTAGCTTAGATGCCTCCAATACAGGGTTTGTGGTTGGCAAAAACATAGAAGTCAATTTTCAGAGAAATACTTTCGGGTTGACAGTGCCAAAACTAGTCCGTATAATCCAACCTTGTATTAAGGAGGCGTTTTTTCATGTCAAATAATTCCATGAAAAACTTGTTCTTAGGATCATTGAGGAGTAAGCAAGCAGTGATAAGAATTATTTCACTTGTCCTGTTTGTATCTGTAATCTCTTTCGTACTTTATCAAGGTACGAAAAAAGCCGTAACGCTTGAAGCAAACGGAGAAACAATCGAAGTTTCAACACATGCCAAAACTGTAGAACAATTATTACAAGATCGAAATATAGATGTAGCAGCGCATGATAAAATATCACCCTCTCTGAACACCAAAATTGTTAATGGATTAGCAATTCAATGGGAACAGGCAAAAGAAGTAACTATTTCAGTTGATGGAAATCAGTCAAAAGTTTGGACAACTGAAACACTAGTGAAAGACATTTTGAAGGAAGCAAATATTGAAGTATCTGAACACGACTCTTTAGCACAAGGTCTAGATACTGAACTAGGAGCAGAGAACAAAATCGATATTCAAAAAGCGTTTCAAGTAGCGCTTGTCGATGGCGTAAATAAAAGACAAGTATGGTCCACTTCGACTACGGTCGCTAACTTTTTAAAACAACAAGGAATTCAGTTAAATGAATTCGATCGTGTCGAAAATAACCTGGAGGACGTTATTACTCCACAGAGTAAAATCGCAGTAGTTCGCGTAGAAAAGGTTATCGATGTAGTGGAAGACTCTTTAGATTTCGCAGTTGAAAAGAAGCAGGATGCTTCATTGCAAAAGGGGAAACAAAAGGTAGTGGCAACAGGCGAGAAGGGCTCAATTTCTCGTACGTATGAAGTTGTCAAAGAAAATGGCAAGGTTGTAGCTAAAAACCTACAAGCTGAGGCAATTTTAAAAGAGCCAAAAAAACAAGTCGTTGCAATTGGCACAAAAACAGTCGTTGCAAGTGCAGCAACTGTGTCACGTGGTTCAGCAGAGCCAGCTAGTGGTAAAGAATTCTATGTAACGGCAACAGCTTATACACCATATTGCAACGGTTGTACTGGTACATCAGCAACTGGTATAAACTTGCGTTCAAATTCTGGTATGAAGGTAATCGCAGTTGACCCTTCTGTTATTAAATTAGGCTCAAAAGTATGGGTTGAAGGCTATGGTACAGCTATCGCTGGAGATACTGGTGGCTCAATTAAGGGTAATAAGATCGATATACTTGTACAAACAGATGCCCAGGCACGTAACTGGGGACGTAAGAAAGTGCGTATTAAAGTATTAAATTAAAAAATTTGTAAAATTAATCAAAATGTTATTTCACTAATGGAGCTTTCCTGTTTTGACTGGCAGGGAAGCTTTTTTCTTGTTTTAACAACTGTTTAAACATTAAGTACAACAAACGCCCCTGTAAAGGAGGCGTTGGAATGCTAATTATTAGCAATGTTTGACGGTACGTTCGCTAGAAGGCTCGTTCAAACCTTGTATTTCTGTACAAACGGTATCTTGCAGTTGTAAAATGGTCAGAAGATAAGGTAGACAGAAAAGAGGAGTCTTTTTGCAAATAAAAGAAATCATTGTCGTTGAAGGAAAAGATGATACGACAGCTATTAAGCGTGCCGTACAAGCAGATACTATAGAAACAAATGGATCTGCTATCTCTGAAGAAACATTGAAGCGAATCCAACATGCTCAAGAAAAGCGTGGTGTTATTGTATTTACGGATCCTGACTACCCAGGACGTCGAATACGCGCCATTATTGAAGAGCGTGTTCAAGGAGTGAAACATGCCTTTTTACCAAAAGCCAAAACAATTGCGAAGAATGGTAAAGGCTTGGGGATTGAGCATGCAGCTGACGATGATATACGGGAAGCATTACGACATGTCTATACCCCTAAACAAGATGTGCCAAACGAAGATGATATTACACTGGAAGATTTAATGACAGCACGTTTGATTGGCTATCCACAATCAAAACAGCGACGTGATCGACTGGGAGAAATTTTAAATATCGGTGCTACAAACGGTAAACAGCTTCATAAAAGGTTAAAAATGTTTCAGATTACAGAACAGCAATTTGGTGCGGCGGTCGCACAGTTAGATCAGGAGGAAAATGATGCATAAGGATATTGCAACACCAATTCGTACACAGGAAATTTTAAAAAAATATGGATTTTCATTTAAAAAAAGCTTAGGACAAAACTTTTTAATTGATCCTAATATTTTACGAAATATTGTAAGTCACGCAAATTTAACGGAAAATAGTGGCGCAATTGAAGTTGGTCCTGGTATTGGTGCCCTAACAGAGCATTTGGCGAGAAGTGCCAAAAAGGTTGTTTCCTTTGAAATTGATCAACGTTTATTACCTGTGTTAGAAGACACACTTAGTCCATATAATAATGTGTCTATTATCCACTCTGACATTCTTAAGGCAGATGTTGCGAAGATTATTGCGGAGGAAATGCCAGGTATTGAAAATATTATGGTCGTGGCCAATCTACCGTATTATGTTACTACCCCAATTTTAATGAAATTGCTAAATGACCGATTACCAATCAGAGGTTTTGTTGTCATGATGCAAAAAGAGGTGGCTGATCGTATAACGGCTATGCCTGGAACGAAGGAATATGGTTCATTATCTATTGCGATTCAGTATTATGTTAAGGCTGATATTGCTATGACTGTGCCAAAAACAGTGTTTATGCCACAACCTAATGTCGATTCAGCGGTTATTCGCCTCATCAAGCATGATGAGCCACCAGTAAAAGTAATAGATGAGGATTTTTTATTTGTTGTGACTCGAGCATCTTTTGTTCAAAGAAGAAAAACAATCTACAATAATCTGCAAGCTGGTTTACCAAATGGGAAGGCACAAAAGGAACAAATTTTACAGGCATTAGAGGCAGCAGCAATTGAGCCAACTCGTCGAGGAGAAACACTTACTATTCAAGAGTTTGGAAAATTAGCCGATGCACTATATCCTGTGTTTGCAAAGTAAGAATTTTTGTTAACATTTTTTCGTGGATGTAAAAAAATATATGCTTTTTATAAAAAATAAGTTGACAAGATTTATAACGGGCTGATAAAATATTATATTTTGTTGACATTTTTGGGCGATTCGCTTATACTAGTTAGTAGTGAGGTGTAAGCGAAAATGCCAAAAACTTTAGCGGACATTAAAAAGTCGTTGGATTGTCATTTGGGTAAACGTTTGCAATTAAAAGCAAATGGTGGTCGCAAGAAAACGGTTGAGTGTGCAGGGATATTACGTGAGACATATCGCGCTATCTTTGTAGTAGAGCTCGATCAAGAAGACAATACGTGCAAGCGCGTATCGTATAGCTACACAGATATTTTAACTGAAGCAGTAGAGATTACATTTTTAGACGAAGCAAAAGCTGCTGTCGCAAAATAGTTTCTAGTACTTATTTCTATATTTTAGAAACACTCATGTATGTTAAAACTACATGAGTGTTTTGCGTTTTCACGGGCATACTAAATTCGTCAGTTGTTAAAGGAGGAGTTTATATGCCTAGAAAAGGTATCATGTCACCTCGATTAAAAGAAGAGATCGCAAAAGAGCTTGGATTTTATGATGTTGTGCAAAAGGAAGGCTGGGGCGGCATAAAAGCTCGAGATGCTGGTAATATGGTCAAACGTGCCATAGAAATGGCTGAACGGGCAAGTAATGAGCAAGAGCATAAGTAGGCTATTTTTATTAAAGTAGTCATCTTATAAAGTTTCATTCAGCAAGGATGAAAATCCTTACTGACACAACAAATACAACTGACGAGAGAGAGCCGTTACTCCGAACAGGGTAAACGGTTCTTTTTTTCCATTTTCGCATTCTCATTATGGTAAAATAAAATGAATAATCTTGCGCGAAAAAAAGAACTGTTTATACGTGTAGCTATAAGGGAGGAAGAAAGATGCTTTATGTAAAGGCGCCTGCAAAAATCAATTTAACATTAGATGTACTTTATAAAAGGCCAGATAATTTTCACGAAGTAGAGATGGTTATGACAACTGTCGATTTAGCTGATCGTATCAGTCTTGAATCTCGAGAAGACGGTGTTATTCAAATTATTTCAACAGATAATTTTGTACCAAATGATCATCGTAATTTTGCGTATCAGGCAGCGCGTCTCATTAAAGATACATACGGCATTAGGCAAGGTGTATCCATTACTATTGAAAAGGAAATACCCATTGCGGCTGGACTTGCAGGTGGCAGTAGTGATGCAGCAGCTACATTAAAGGGACTAAATGAGCTTTGGGATTTAGGGTTATCGATAGATGAATTAGCGGAGCTGGGTGCTAAAATTGGCTCGGATGTTTCGTTTTGTGTCTATGGTGGCACAGCACTCGCTACAGGCCGTGGAGAAAAAATAGCTGAATTACCAGCCCCTCCAAACTGTTGGGTTGTATTAGCAAAGCCTAAAATTGGCGTGTCAACGGCTGAGGTATATGGGGGTCTTAAGGTTGAAGGGTTGAAACATCCAAATACCAAGCAAATGATACAAGCGATAGAAACAAAAGATTATGAGCTATTATGTTCTTCATTAGGAAATGTTTTGGAAACTGTAACATTTAACTTACATCCAGAAGTTGTGATGTTAAAAGAACAAATGAAACGCTTTGGTGCAGATGCTACGTTAATGAGTGGAAGCGGCCCGACTGTGTTTGGACTAGTTGATAGTGAAGCTCGTGTTAGTCGCATTTATAATGGTTTACGTGGTTTTTGTGAGGAAGTGTATGCAGTGCGAATTTTAGGTGAGCGGAATACGCTTGCTTAGAAACGCAAATTTGTGTTAATTTTACCTATAAATATTCGTGTTTAGGAGAGGGTCGCATGAAATGGAAGCGTAGTGAACGACTAGTTGATATGACGTACTACTTACTAGAACATCCACATCAGCTGATCCCGCTAACTTATTTTTCAGAACTATATCAATCTGCGAAGTCATCCATTAGTGAGGATTTAACGATTGTAAAGGAAACATTCGAAGAAAAAGGAATCGGGTTATTGATGACAGTGCCAGGTGCTGCTGGAGGAGTAAAGTATATTCCGAAGATGTCCGAGGCAGAAGTACGTTTAGTCATTCAGGATTTAAAGGCAGAGCTTGAACATTCAGATCGATTGTTACCAGGCGGTTACTTATTTATGACAGATTTGCTAGGAAACCCAGATTTAATAAATCGTGTAGGGAAGGTCTTTGCTTCTGCCTTTGCAGATCAACAAATCGATGTCATAATGACTGTAGCAACTAAGGGGATATCCATTGCCCATGCCATTGCAAGACATTTAAATGTACCAGTAGTAGTTGTAAGAAGAGACAGTAAAGTAACTGAGGGCTCTACAGTTAGCATTAACTATGTGTCTGGTTCTTCCAGAAGAATTCAGACAATGGTATTATCAAAAAGAAGCATGAAGAGTGGACAACGTGTGTTAATTACTGACGACTTTATGAAGGTCGGTGGTACTATGAACGGCATGAAAAATCTATTAGAGGAATTTGACTGTCAGCTAGCAGGCATTGCGGTGCTTGTGGAGGCTGAGCATGCGGACGAAACTTTAGTAGATGATTATTATTCACTTGTAAAGCTTCATGAAGTAAACGAAAAAGATCGTACAATTGCATTAAGTGAAGGTAACTATTTTTCTAAAAGGGGACATGACAAATGAAAGTAGTAGCAACAACAAATGCGCCAGCAGCAATCGGACCATATTCACAGGGGATTATTGTTAACGGTATGTTTTATAGCTCTGGTCAAATTCCATTAACAGCTACAGGTGAATTAGTGGAAGGCGATATTACTGCTCAAACAAATCAAGTGTTCGCTAATTTAAAAGCAGTTTTAGCGGAAGCTGGAACTTCTTTAGATCATGTTGTGAAAACAACGGTCTTTATGAAGGATATGAACGACTTTGTCGCAATGAATGAGGTTTATGCAGGCCATTTTGGTGATCATAAACCAGCACGTTCAGCTGTAGAGGTAGCTCGTCTTCCGAAAGATGTAAAAGTAGAAATCGAAGTTATCGCAATCGTAAAATAAAATAATTCGTTAAGTTCCCTAAAGAGAAATGCTCTTCTTTTTAGGGAATTTTTTTAGGCTGACAAACAATTGTCAAAAATTCCGTATATAAGAAAAAATATTATTCTAATAAGTATTCAAATTTTTTAGAAAATTTGATAGACTATTAAAAGGAAAATATTCGGTAATTGAGGATATGATATTTTCATGAAGGCATCTAAGAAGAGAGGTGGTGAGAAAATGGAAGTTACTGATGTGAGATTACGTCGAGTACAGACGGATGGTCGCATGCGTGCGATTGCTTCCATTACACTTGACAATGAGTTTGTTGTTCATGATATTCGTGTAATTGATGGAAATACTGGTTTATTCGTAGCTATGCCAAGTAAACGAACACCGGATGGGGAGTTTAGAGATATTGCGCATCCAATTAATTCTGACACTCGAAATAAAATTCAAGAGATCATTTTAAACGCCTATCATAACTCTAGCGAAATAGAGGAAACGGGCAAAGAGGAAGAATTAGAGGGTATTGGTGTGTAATAAAAAGGTAATAAATACCTATTAAAGGATTTGCTACAAATTAATGCGTAGAAAATGAGGAAGAACTCTTCTAGTAGGAAGGGTTCTTTTTATTTTGATAAAAAGAGAATATGAGTAATTTCAGGATATACTTCATGACATTCGAGCATAAGGTGCAATGGATTTTGTAATTCATCTTTTTGTCAACTCTACATGCCTTGAAAAGAGATGAATTTTGCTATATAGTCATAAGAGAAAATGAGCGTATTGGAGGACTTACAGATGAGCAATATTTTTGCTGTCATTTTGGCTGCAGGTCAAGGTACACGTATGAAGTCCAAATTATATAAAGTGCTCCATCCAGTATGTGGGAAACCAATGGTGCAACATGTGGTGGATCATATTCAAACGTTAGATGTAAATCGCATTGTAACGGTTGTTGGACATGGTGCAGAGAAAGTGCAACAACAGCTTGGGGATAAAAGCGAGTATGTTCTGCAGGCCGAACAGTTAGGTACAGCTCATGCTGTTCAACAAGCTGAGGCTATTTTAGGTAACGAAGAAGGAACTACATTAGTTGTATGTGGAGATACACCACTAATTCGTCCTGAAACAATGCAGGCTTTATTCGAACATCACCAAGCAAAGAATGCTAAAGCAACTATTTTAACAGCGATTGCGGAAAATCCAACTGGCTATGGTCGTATTTTACGTGGCGATAACGGACAGGTTGAGCAAATTGTTGAGCAAAAGGACGCTTCAGCAGAACAGCAATTAGTAAAAGAAATAAACACGGGCACATACTGCTTTGATAACAAATTATTATTTGAAACATTGAAGCTTGTGAAAAATGACAATGCACAAGGTGAATATTATTTACCGGATGTCATTGAAATTTTACAAAAGCAAGGTGATATTGTAGAAGCTTATGTCACTGATGATTTTGAAGAAACATTAGGTGTCAATGATCGTGTGGCTTTGTCACAAGCTGAGACATTAATGCGTACGAGAATCAATGAAAAACATATGCGTAATGGTGTCACAATTATACATCCTGAAACAACGCATATTAGTGCAGACGCAGTTATTGGGCGCGATACGGTTATTCAACCAGGCTCAATGATTGAAGGTGCCACTGTTATCGGTGAAGATTGCATAATTGGACCAAATACTCAAATTGTAGATAGTCGCATTGGTGACCGCACAACTGTACACTCTTCTGTTGTACGTGAAAGCGCTATTGCGGATGATACAGCTATTGGGCCATTTGCTCATATTCGACCACTTTCAGACATCGGTAGCCATGTAAAAATTGGTAACTTTGTAGAAGTGAAGAAAAGCAAGCTAGATAATGATACGAAAGTATCGCATTTAAGCTATATTGGTGATGCAGAAATAGGCAGTAACGTCAATATTGGCTGTGGTTCCATTACAGTAAATTATGATGGAAAAAACAAGTTCAAAACAATTATTGAAGATGATGTATTTGTAGGATGTAATACTAACTTAGTAGCACCAGTGAAAGTTGGAAAAGGTTCATTTATTGCAGCAGGTTCTACAATTACTAAAGAAGTTCCTGAAGACGCACTAGCAATAGCTCGTGCACGACAAGAAAACAAACCGAATTATGTAAGCAAATTAAATTCAAAATAATTATCAACTAAACAGGAGGCCATCATGCCGTATCATTATGCAAACTCACAATTAAAAATATTTTCACTTAATTCCAATAATCCATTAGCTCAAGAAATTGCGCAGGAAATGGGCGTTGAATTAGGTAAATCTTCTGTTAAGCACTTCAGCGATGGAGAAGTTCAAATTAGCATTGAAGAAAGTATTCGTGGTTGTGATGTGTTTATCGTGCAGTCTACTTCTGCACCAGTAAACGAACATTTAATGGAGCTTTTAATTATGGTAGATGCAGTTAAACGTGCGTCTGCTCGTACAGTAAACGTTGTAATGCCTTATTATGGTTATGCACGCCAAGACCGTAAAGCCAAGGCGCGTGAGCCAATTACAGCTAAATTAGTGGCTAACCTACTTGAGACTGCTGGTGCAACACGTGTTATCGTATTAGATTTACACGCACCTCAAATCCAAGGTTTCTTCGATATCTTAATTGACCACTTAATGGCGGTACCATTACTATCTGATTACTTCAAATCTAAAGGTATTCCAGATGATGAAATCGTGATTGTTTCACCAGACCATGGTGGGGTAACACGTGCTCGTAAAATGGCTGAACGATTAAAAGCACCGATTGCAATTATTGACAAACGTCGTCCGAAACCAAATGTTGCGGAAGTTATGAACATTGTTGGTAATGTTGATGGTAAAGTGGCAATCTTGATTGATGATATTATTGATACAGCAGGTACAATTACAATTGGTGCCGATGCTTTACGTGCTGCTGGCGCTAAAGAAGTTTATGCTTGCTGCTCACACCCTGTATTATCTGGCCCAGCGATTGAACGTATTGAAAACTCTTCTATTAAAGAATTAGTTGTGACAAATACAATTCAGTTGCCAGCAGAGAAAAAATCGCCTAAAATTACGGAGCTTTCTGTAGCTAAATTAATGGCTGATGCTATTTCTCGTGTTTATGAAAACAAATCTGTAAGTACTCTATTTGATTAATAAATATGGCGAGTTAAAGACAAATCTACCTTTTTGGGTGGATTTGTCTTTTTTATATTCATTTTTGTGAAGGTGACGTAATAGATGAGTGCTTTTGGTGTGAATCATCTCACAAAGGGGTATAATAGATAATGTGTCTTAATAATATTTACTCTAAGTTAAAAAATAGAGCTAAATATTATCATAGCCTTCAACAAATACATTGTTGATAAGGCGTAAATAATTTTCTTGGAAGGGGAATAAAGAGGTATGAGTACAGTATTAAGTGTTACAAGGCGCGAAACTGGGCATCGTTCGACATTAACCCAACTTAGAAAAGGGGGAGCCATTCCTGCAGTTATTTACGGCTATAAGTTAGATTCAACCCCAATTTCTATTGCTGCAAAAGATTTTAAAAAATCCATTCAAAAAAATGGGCAAAATAGTGTGTTTTCACTAGAGTTAGAGGGGAAAAAAGTGAATGCTGTTGTGTCAGAGGTACAGCAATGTTCATTGAAAGATGAAGTAAATCATGTCGACTTTTTAGCTATTAATATGGCTGAAGAGTTAGAAGCTGATGTTCCGATTAAATTACTTGGTCAGTCAGTTGGAGTAAGTGAGGGTGGTATTTTAATGCAGCCTAACTTAGAATTGAAAGTGAAAGTAAAACCTGCGGCGTTACCTGAATCAATTGATGTTGATATTTCAGCATTGAAAATCGGGGAATCCCTAACGGTAGCAGATATTCGTGAAAAAATACCTGTTGAAATCATCAGTGAAGATGACTATATATTAGTAACCGTTGTGGCGCCTCCTTCTGTAGAGGAAGAGACTACAGAAAGTGTGGAAGAGCAAGTATAAAAGTAAATAATGGGTAAGGCTAATAAGAAGGCTACGGCTTTCTTATTAGCCTTTTTTATGTCAGTAGGATTGTACAAAATGCTTTCTAGGTGTGCTATATGGTAAAATAATGACTATTAGATTGGAAAGAAGAGAGAGGTACTTATGAAAATTATCGTTGGATTAGGAAATCCAGGTAAACCTTATGAACATACAAGACATAATATTGGCTTTGATGTTATTGATGCATTAGCAGAAAAATGGGGGACACCTTTAACAAACTCGAAATTTAATGGGATGTATACAACTGTACATCGACCTGAGGGAAAGGTTCTACTTGTTAAACCTTTAACATATATGAATTTATCAGGGGAATGTGTGGGTCCCCTTATGGATTATTTTGATATTGATGTAGAAGATTTGATTGTTATTTATGATGACTTAGATTTAGAAACAGGTAAATTACGTCTGCGACAAAAAGGAAGTGCAGGTGGTCATAACGGCATTAAATCCTTAATTCAGCATCTTGGTACTCAGGAATTTAATCGTATCCGAGTAGGGATTAGCCGCCCGCTAGCTGGTATGAAGGTAGCAGACTATGTATTAGCAAGATTTTCAAAGGACGATCAAGGTCTTATTGAAGAAGCCATTGAAAATTCTGTAAATGCTGTTGAAGCATCTCTTTCAAAGCCGTTTCTTGATGTGATGAATCACTTTAACGCTAGCAAATAGATGGAATGCCACTAATAAATTTCCGTTAAAGTCTTTGGATAATTGGACTGGTTTAAGGTGAATGACTACAGACCTTTTACTATCATGACAGCTGATGTTTGTAGTGATTAGTATTCACTACAAGCAAAAATCAATTCTCTAATTTTCAAGTTATTGCAATGCGGATGACATTGGAAAGTGCATAATCTGTTTTATAAATGTCTATACTTTAAGTAGAAAGCTGCTTAAAGGAGGATGATTTGGAGATGTCAGTTCGCTACCGATGTCGGCATTGTGAAGTAGAAATAGGGACACTACCATTTGATGCAGATGATACAATTCGAAAATTGCATATTTTTGAATTGGGAGAAGCAGATGATTATGTTGAGAAAGATCAACATGGACAAACGACTGTGCACTGCATTTGTGAGCAATGTGAGGATTCGCTGAAACAATATCCAGATTATCACGCACTCAATAAATGGATTCAATAATTGGAAGGATGCTTTGACGCACTTCATGTGTGTTCAAGGCTTTTTCCATTTTATAAAATAGCTGATAAGAAAGATAAATAAAATAGTACTAGAATAATAGCATTGAAAATTTAGAATTTTATGCTGAAAGGAGCTTTTGACTGTGGAGGTTTTACGACAGCTTGTGTCGCAGGATAAACATATTACATCATTTTTACAGGAGATTCAGAGCGGTCAAACTGCATCACAGCTTATTACTGGTTTAACAGGAAGCGCACGCCCCGTAATGGTCGATGCGTTATTTGAGCATGTGAAGAAGCCAATCTACATTGTTTCTCCTAATCTACTGCAGGCACAGAAGATGGTTGATGAGCTTGCCGGATTATTAGGTGAAGAGCATGTTCATTATTATCCAGCGGATGAATTCATTGCAGCAGACCTTTCTGTTGCTTCACCAGAACTACGTGCGGAGCGAATTGCAACACTCGATTGCTTAGCTAGAGGTGAGAAGGCTGTCTACGTCATACCAGTGGCAGGTTTACGTAAAATAATGCAGCCTAAGGAACATTGGCTACAATATTTTTTACAAACAGCTGTAGGCGATGAGGTTGAAATAGATACTTGGTTACAAACATTAGTTGAAATGGGCTATGTGCGTAATTCAATGGTAACGACACCTGGAGAATTTGCGTTGCGCGGAGGCATACTAGATATTTATCCACCTTATTTGGAAGCACCTATTCGAATTGAATTATTTGATACCGAGGTTGATTCCATACGAACATTTTCAGCAGATGATCAACGTTCGATTGATAAATTACAAAAGATTCGTATTCTTCCTGCTTCAGAGGTCATTCTAACTAAATTAGAAAGGCAGGCATTAGCAGGCCGTTTAGAAGCGGCATTGGCTGCAAGCCTAAAGAAGGTTAAAAAGCAGGAGACAAAAGAACTTCTGTATCAATATATTCAATATGATATTGAATTGTTACAGCAAGGAAATTTACCCGACTACGTAAATAAATATGGCTCATTATTATACGATAAAACAGCTTATTTAGGAGATTATTTTGCACAAGATGGTATTGTGCTCTTTGACGAGCTTGGACGCATTCAAGAAGTGATGGATGCATGGGAACGTGAAGAGGATGAATGGTTTTTATCTTTAATTGAAGAAGGAAAAATGGTTCATGATGTCAAACCTGCCTTTACATTAAAAGAAATACAAGCAATGCTGTCACAACAAAAGCTATCATTTTCATTATTTTCAAGAACATTTGCGGGAATAACGTTTAATAAGACAACTAATTTCTCTTGTAAGCCAATGCAGCAATTTCACGGACAAATGTCATTGCTTCAAACCGAAGTGGAACGCTGGTTACTTGGTAAATTTACCGTACTGATTGTTGCAAGAGATAAAGAACGTGTTAAACGAGTTCAGCACATGCTTGGAGAATACGATATTCATACGGCTATTGGTGAACCAACAGAACCTGGTATCTATATAGTAGATGGTGGCTTGTCGAGTGGCTTTGAATTGCCCCTGCAACGTCTAGCAATTGTCACAGAAGACGAGCTTTTTAAACAGCAGGCAAAGAAAAAAGCACGTACACAAAAAATGACTAATGCTGAACGTATTAAAAGCTATACGGAAATTAAACCAGGGGATTATGTTGTACATGTTCATCATGGGATTGGTAAATATATTGGTGTAGAAACATTAGAGGTCAATGGTACACATAAGGATTATTTGCATATTCGCTATCGTGCAGACGATAAACTATACGTACCTGTAGAACAAATAGACTTAATCCAAAAATATGTGGCGTCAGAGGATCGTGAACCGAAGCTACATAAATTAGGTGGCGCTGAATGGAAAAAGGCTAAAGCGAAGGTATCTTCTGCTGTACAGGATATTGCCGACGATTTAATTAAGCTATATGCGAAGCGTGAAGCTGAGAAGGGGCATGCTTTTACACCTGATAATGATGACCAGTGTAATTTTGAGTCATTGTTCCCTTACGAGGAAACGGAGGATCAGCTACGTTCTATTGTAGAAGTGAAACGAGATATGGAGCGAGAACGCCCTATGGACCGTTTAGTGTGCGGTGATGTAGGCTATGGTAAAACCGAGGTAGCCATTCGTGCAGCATTTAAAGCTATTCAAGATGGTAAACAGGTTGCATTCCTCGTTCCTACAACGATTTTAGCCCAGCAGCATTATGAAACCATCCGTGAGCGCTTTCAGGATTTTGCCATTAATGTTGGCCTGTTATCTCGTTTCCGAACGAAAAAGGAGCAGTCTGCCACATTAAAAGGCTTAAAAGAAGGGCGCGTTGATATAGTTATAGGAACACATCGAATTTTATCTAAAGATTTAATTTTCCAAGATCTTGGTTTGTTAATTGTTGACGAAGAACAACGCTTTGGTGTGACACATAAGGAAAAAATTAAACAGCTAAAGACAAATGTTGATGTTTTAACTTTAACGGCAACTCCAATCCCGAGGACACTTCACATGTCAATGGTAGGGGTCCGAGATTTATCTGTTATTGAAACGCCTCCTGCTAACCGATTCCCGGTTCAAACATATGTGATGGAGCACAGTGGTGCATTAGTGCGAGAAGCTATCGAGCGGGAAATGGCGCGTGGCGGACAAGTGTTTTATTTATATAACCGAGTAGAAGATATGGCTCGAAAGGTTGAGGAGATTCAAGTGCTTGTCCCTGAAGCACGTATAGGCTTTGCGCATGGAAAAATGACAGAGTCAGAGCTGGAATCTGTGATTTTAGCCTTTTTAGAGGGTGACTATGATGTGCTTGTTACAACAACGATTATTGAGACAGGCGTCGATATACCAAATGTGAATACATTAATTGTTCATGATGCTGATCGCATGGGCTTAGCGCAGCTCTACCAATTACGTGGACGTGTTGGTCGCTCTAACAGGGTAGCCTATGCATACTTTATGTACCAACGTGACAAAGTATTGACAGATGTAGCGGAACAACGATTGCAGGCAATTAAAGAATTTACTGAGCTAGGCTCCGGCTTTAAAATTGCTATGCGTGATTTATCTATTCGGGGAGCAGGTAACTTACTTGGTGCGCAGCAGCATGGCTTTATCGATTCAGTCGGCTTTGATTTATACTCACAAATGCTTCAGGATGCCATTGCTGAACGTCAAACAGGCGTGAAAAAAGAAGAAAAGCCAGATATAGAAATATTGCTGAGTGTTGATGCTTATATCCCTGATGCCTATATTCCAGATGGGTATCAAAAAATCCAAATGTATAAACGTATTAAGGCAATGGATCAGGTGGAGGAGTACGAAGAAATCATGGAGGAATTGGAGGATCGATTTGGCGATCTTCCAATAGAAACAGAGCGTCTACTACGAATAGCAAGAATGAAGGTTTGGGGCTTAGGTGCTGGAGTAGTATCTGTAAAGGAAAAGCAAAAAATTATTACTATCCTATTATCCGAACAGGGGACAGCCAATGTCGATGGCAGTAAGATTATTGAAGCGTCAATGAAGTTTGAGCGTGCTGTTGGTTTTGGTATGGATGGCATGCAGTTGAAATTAACAATCGATGAGCGTAAGAGCGGAAAATATCAACCCTTTGATATTTTGGAAGAGCTAATGCAAATTATCGATAAGGCAAAAAAATAGCAAAAGGCTAATCTTATCTTTTTATGGAAGAGATAAGATAGCCTTTTTATTTTTCCAGTTTTTTTTATGAATTGATTATAGAAATTTGTTCCTTGGGTAATCTAATAAGGAGTTGATTGATGTAAGTAATAAAGTTTTTTGAAAAAATTTGATGGTTGTGAAATCCTTTTTCTTCAGTTTTTGCATAGATTGTTTAAAAAAAAACCATACTATAGTTGAATAAAAATTTCATTGTAGCGAAAGCGAGGCATTAGAATGAAGGCAACAGGAATTGTTCGTCGTATTGATGATTTAGGGCGTGTGGTTATTCCGAAAGAAATTCGTAGGACGCTACGTATTCGTGAAGGCGACCCGCTTGAAATTTATACGGACCGTGAAGGTGAAGTCATATTAAAAAAATATTCGCCCATCAATGATTTGGGTGAATTTGCAAGAGAATATGTTGAAACACTTTATGAAACATTAGGAACACCAGCATTTGTCACTGACCGCGATGAGGTAATCGCAGTTGCAGGGATTGGTAAAAAGGAATATATTAACCGTCGCATTACATCCTTTGCGGAGAGCTTCATGGAAGAGCGCTCAACAAAAATAGAAAAAATGGAGACAACGATTGAAATTGTCCCTGGGCAATATGAGCAAGTGAAATCGTATTGTGCGACACCTATTATGGTGAACGGTGATCCGATAGGTTGCATTATTGCCTTATCTAAAGTGCATTTTGTCGGTGAAGTAGAGGTAAAAGTAGTGGAAACAGCTGCAAACTTCTTAGCTAAACAAATGAATAGTTGATGCATGGAAAAGTTATTGCGATGACCTTTAAGGCTGAACAATAACTTTTTTTGCGTACATAAAGATTGGTCAATATAGGAACAGTATAGCTCCTTAGCGCGTCAAACTTTTGAGATATGCTATACTATTGGCATTGTTAAGAAGGAAAGAGGGCAATTTATGTCGCAACGTTTTGGCATGAAAAGCTACATGAAAGGTGCCGCCTTATTGACAATAGCGGCTCTTATTGTAAAGGTTCTTAGTGCAATTTATCGTGTACCTTTTCAAAATCTAGTTGGAGATGAAGGCTTTTATATCTATCAACAGGTATATCCAGTTATATCGATTTTCGTTGTTTGGACATCTAGTGGCTTTGCTATAGCCATTTCTAAAATGCTTGCAGATAATGATTGCATTGTTGATACAATAGAACGTAATGAAAGACGAAGGACTATTATGCGTGTGGTTTTCCGGTATTTGACGGTGTTATCGCTACTGTTTTTTGCAGTTTTATTTGGAGGAGCTGAAAAAATTGCCCAATTGATGGGAGATGCTCAATTAGCACCATTGATTCGCTCAGGCTCATTTGTAGTACTGGTTATGCCAGCATTGGCTATTTTAAAAGGTGGCTTCCAATCTAGAGGCATTATGGAGCCGATTGCTTATGCTCAAGTCCTCGAACAAGCGGTAAGAGTTACTGTTATTTTAGCAGGAACATTTATCATTATGACGACTACTAAATCCCTTTATGGTGCAGGTAGAATGGCTGTTATTGGTACTGTAATTGGTGAAATTACGGCCTTGTTATTACTTGCCTATATCTCATATAAACGTTTTGGGCTAAAGCTAACTAAACTACAACTACATCCTATTTCAAGTTTGCCCATTGTTAAAGAGGTGACATGGCTAAGCTTAAGTGTCAGTATGAGTGGTCTCCTACTACTTGGATATCAGCTTGTCGATTCGTTTACGATATATTCAGCATTAATTGATAATGGCATGGCTCCTACAATGGCGAAGGAAACAAAAGGTATTTATGATCGTGGACAACCTTTAGTTCAACTAGGTGTTGTCATTGCATCCTCATTGTCGCTTGCTATTGTTCCGCTTGTTGCTCATTTATCTAAAAAACAAGAGGGGCGCAGTGCAGTTCCATTTATACAATTAACATACAAAGCGTCCATACTATTCGGCTGGTCTGCGGCCTTGGGTTTAATGCTAGTTATGCCGTATTTAAATGAAATGCTTTTCAAAACGAATACTTTATCCGAAGTATTAATCGTCTATGTATTCCAAATTGTTCCATTGTCGATTATTCTTACATTTACAGCGATCTTACAAGGCTATGGAAAATTAAAAAAGCCAGCTCTGTTTTTAATGCTAGGTTTTCTGCTAAAAATGATACTGAATGTACGATTAATCGGTTGGTTAGGTGTATTAGGAGCGGCTATCGTAAATGATATAGGATTATTATTAACAGCGATTTTGCTAATTATTTATTTAAAAACATTGACGGGCATTCAGCTAGCATCTGTCGATTTTTATAAAAAAGTTGGGACAGCATCTTTCAGTATGGCAGTCGTTGTACTTGTCTGGTTACAGTTTGTATCGGCAATCTTAAGCCATTCACTGTCTTCACGTATGGTAGCTTTGGTGACCGGTTTAACAGCTGTATCCATAGGGGCATTTGTTATGCTGACTGTTATTGCGAAGAAACGAGTATTAGTGGAGAAAGAGTGGTATTTATTGCCGTTTGGACGTAGAATGGCTGTTTACCAACTTTGGCTAAATTCAAAGAAGTAGGTGTGAATATTGAAAACTTTAACAATTATTGGCTTAGGTGCAGGAGATTTTAATCAGCTGCAAATGGGTGTTTATAGAAAATTAAAGGCTGCTAAAAAGTTATATGTACGTACGATAGATCACCCAGTATTAGAGGAATTAGCAGCAGAGGGTGTTAAATTCGAAAGCTTTGATAAAGTATATGAAAAACATGATGCATTCCAGCCTGTCTATGCGGAAATAGCAGATGCACTTATTGAAGCTGCTGCTGTTGAGGATATTATGTATGCTGTGCCAGGCCATCCATTAGTTGCAGAACAGACAGTGCAACTGCTTATTGCAGCAGCGGATGAAGGCAAAATTAAGTTAGTTATTGAGGGTGGTCAGAGTTTCATAGATCCGATTTTTGGTGCATTAAAAATTGATCCAATAGAAGGTTTTCAATTGCTTGATGGTACCCGCTTTTCAATGCATGACATCAACATGCGTCAACATATTTTGATCGCACAAGTATACGATACATTTAGTGCCTCGGAAGTAAAGCTAACGTTGATGGAGAAATATGATGACGAGTACCCTGTGACGGTTGTGACGGCTGCAGGGTCTGCACAAGAACAGATTGTCACGGTACCTCTCTATGAACTCGATCAAAGTGTAGAAGTTAATAATTTAACAACAGTCTATGTACCACCTGTAAAATCGCAAGAAGAGGCATTAAAAGACTGGACAACATTCCGTCAGATTATTGCAACGCTAAGAGGTCCGAATGGCTGTCCTTGGGATCAAAAACAAACACATGAGTCGTTAAAAAAATACTTACTCGAAGAAGCACATGAATATTTGGCTGCTATAGATGCTGAGGACGATTTTGCAATGATCGAGGAACTTGGTGATGTGCTATTACAAGTATTTTTACATGCACAAATTGGAGAAGATGAAGGTTACTTTACACTTGAAGATGTGTTAGCTTCCATTAGTGAAAAAATGATTCGCCGCCACCCACATGTTTTTGGTGATGTTGCAGTGGAAGATGCGGACGATGTCGTGGCCAATTGGGAGGCTATTAAGGCTGAAGAAAAGGGTACTAGCAATAAACCACTATTAGACGAGGAGTATAGAGCCTCTTCTGCATTACAAACAGCATATAATTACCAAAAAAGAGCTGCAAAAGTGGGCTTTGACTGGCCAGATGTGGATGGGGCATGGGATAAATTTGATGAGGAGTGGCAGGAATTTCGCCAGGAAGTAACGAAAGGCTCTAATGCATCCCGTTTGGATGAATTTGGTGACGTGTTGTTTACACTAGTAAATTTAGCGCGTTTCTACAAACTGTCACCAGAAGAGGCTATGCTACATGCAAATGAAAAATTTGCACGACGTTTCGGTTATGTAGAGGAACAGGTAAAGATCAGTGGAAAGTCTTTTTCCAATTTTACATTAGAGCAATTAGATGCATTTTGGAATGAAGCAAAGCAACTAGAAAAGGAGTAAAAAGATGAGACTAGATAAATTTTTAAAAGTATCCCGTTTAATAAAACGCCGCACTTTAGCGAAAGAGGTGGCAGACCAAGGTCGTATCACAATCAATGATAAGGTAGCGAAAGCTAGTAGTACAGTAAAAGCAGGAGATGAGCTAGCTATTCGTTTTGGTCAAAAAATAGTGACTGCACGTGTAGAAGAATTACGTGATACGGTGAAAAAAGAAGATGCCGCAAAAATGTTTACCATTTTGAAGGAAGAAAGACTAGAAAAGGTTGAACCTGAATTTATTGATGATGAGGATTAAAGTTAAATTTATTTTTTAAATCTCCTAATGTTGTCCCACCTTTCTTTTGTGGATGAAAGTATTACACAACTTAAATAAAGTTGTCATGCTTTGAAGGTTGTCCGCATAAAGTGAACAGAAGCTAGGACGACTAAAGGAGGAAAAAAATGACGCTACATCAAGAAAGTAATCGTTACACAATTCCATCTGGAGAGCATATTTTAACGATTCGTAATCGTAAAAGAATGGACATGACTTCTGTAAAATCAATTGAACGCTTTGATCAGGAAGAGTTTTTCATTAAGACGTCCCAAGGGCACTTGTTAATTCGCGGAGAAGAACTGCATATCGTTCATTTAGATGTTGATAAAGGATTATTGACGCTTGAAGGAACTGTAAAAACCTTACAGTACGACGAGGAGGAAAGTGGCTTCTCGAAAGGTTTCCTTCATAAGTTATTTGGATGATTGTTAGTGAACAATTATATCAATTAATTGTCATGGTTTTGAGCGGTATAGCAGTTGGTTTCATTATTGATAGTGTAAGGCTCGTAGTTTTTTCAACTCCAAAAAGGTCAAGCCTTCGAAAGTGGATGATGATTGTTGAATTAATAACATGGATTCTACTTGGGGGAGCGACATACTATTTATTATTTTGGCTAAAAGACGGCGCTTGGCGGGCTTATGACCCGCTAGCGCAAATAGCCGGAATTTTTTTGTATCAATCGTTATTTCAAACTTTTTTGCGTTTCATTGCTAGAATTGTGGTGAATATAACTTGGAGACCCTTCTGGTTCATTGTACGCTTCATAGTCGCTGTTATTCGACAAATTTTGCAGCTATTCATAAATATAGTAATGTTTATTATAAGACCTTTTGTCAAAATTTATTCGTATTTGTCCTACACTTTTTTTAAAAAATTACGATATTTGAAGTATAATAGAAAGCAACAATAATTTTCGGAGGTGCGGGCATGACTAGACGTCATTCATCAGATGATGAACAACAAAATTTCACGAAGCTTGATAATGACTATGTCCGTAACACGGATAGAGCTATAAATCGCAAACAGCAGGCTCGTAAACGTAAATTGCGTCGTATTGTCTTTTTTGCGATTGTACCAGTCATTATTATCGCTCTTCTCTTAAATGTGCTATCACATCAAAATGAAACTTTAGCAGCAAAAGAGAAATTAAAGAAAGAAGCGAATCAGCATCTCACTGAATTGAAAGAAGAACAAGATACATTAAATCTTAAAATCAAACAATTACAGGATGATGAATATATCGCAAAGCTATTAAGAAAAGAGTATTACTTATCTGATGAAGGTGAGATTATTTTTATCATTCCAGATAAGGAAGATAAAAAAGACGACTGAAAAGCTGTGTATTGTTGACACTCTTTTATTGTTATATATAATGAAAAGAGAAGCTTAATGCAATAAAAGGTTTGATTAAATTGATTACATGGCTCAAATGAGTCGCTTAATTTTTAAGGAGGAGCATTTTTTTTATGTCAATTGAAGTAGGCAGCAAGGTACAAGGTAAAGTAACAGGAATCACAAATTTTGGAGCATTCGTTGAGCTGCCAGATGGCAAAACAGGCTTAGTTCACATTAGTGAAGTTGCTGACAATTATGTAAAAGATATCAATGAGCATCTAAAAGTTGGAGATGAAGTTGAAGTAAAAGTGATGAATGTTGAAGCGGACGGGAAGATCGGTCTTTCAATCCGTAAAGCAAAGCCTCAAGCTGAGAGACCAGAGCGTCCAGCACGTCCACGTCGTGATAATCGTTCTAATGATCGTAACGAACGCCACCAGCCAAAAGAAAATTTTGAGCAAAAAATGGCACGCTTCTTAAAAGATAGTGACGAACGTCTAGCAACACTTAAACGTGCTACAGAATCAAAACGCGGAGGTCGCGGAGCTAGAAGAGGGTAGTTTGCTGACTGTTTTAATCGTAGAAAAAGTGTATGAAATAGAGTTGGGATTAGCTTTTTTAATAAAGCTAATCCCTTTTTTTCATTTACCTACAAAGTAGAAGAAGGTCTCTTTTTCTTTTTTGTGGGGTTTATTGTTTTTTCATCGGTAGAAGCTATGGATGTTTTCTCCACTGGATGAGTAACTATTGTGACAAGTAAGAAAACACCGTACATACTCACGGCAAGTCCACAAAGTAATAGGATTATTTGAACAAAAAAAGGTAAATTAATAAGAATCGAAATAAGAATAATCATCGAGCCACTTCCGCAAATTAACGCGGCTTTTGTTAATGCACTCAAGGGAATTTAACCTCCTAAAAAACACTCTTTTCTTTAGTATGCCATATTTTTATACGCAGTCACATAGCTATAAATGAACAGACGGATAGATGGGAATAGTGACAACTAATAGATTACAATAAAAATAGGCGCCTCAGAACTAAATTCTGAGGCGCCTATTTGAGATGACCCGTACGGGATTCGAACCCGTGTTACCGCCGTGAAAGGGCGGTGTCTTAACCACTTGACCAACGGGCCTACTATGGTGGCGGCCGAGGGGATCGAACCCCCGACCTTACGGGTATGAACCGTACGCTCTAGCCAGCTGAGCTAGGCCGCCAATTAGTATATGGAGCGGAAGACGAGGTTCGAACTCGCGACCCCCACCTTGGCAAGGTGGTGTTCTACCACTGAACTACTTCCGCATAGTCGTTTAAGCAACAAGTTAAATAATACAAGCCAAACGTGCTAGTGTCAAGTAGGTTTTTTAAAAAAATATATTTCATGAAAACTAGCATAGAAGGGTATTTTAGCGGATTTTTTGTTCTTACGTAGAAATGTATCGTGGTAACAGTTGAATAAAGTGATTGATAGCTTATAGAATGCCCTCGCACTAAGCTTTAAGATGAATAGCAAGTCATTACAATTTTGTTTTTATAAGTGGATTTTTCAACGTTTTTCATGAATGTTAAGCTGTTGCGAAAGAAATTGTTGCCAATTCTCGTATTTATGAATAGCTATTAGTCGAAATATTTATTTTTTTTTCTGTCAACGTCAGACAATCTTTCCGCACATAATTTTTTATAATAACCAAAAGTGCGGAAAGGGGATAATTAAATGACAAGTATTGAATGGTATAATACAACGAATGTAGATGACCAAAAGATCGGTATGAAAAAGAAGCAGATCCTAATAGGTTCTCTCTTTTTTTTAACCGCCTTTTTCTTAGCTCAATCTGTTGTATTTGAAGCAGCTGTACCGTTCTCAGTTCCTTTTTGGGCCATTATTCGAACAAAGTATAGGGAGTATGCCAAATTCGTTTTATTCGGTAGTTTAGCAGGTTGTTTTTTCCTTGGTTTTGGACAAGTCTTCATTCTAGCGTTACAAATTGTTATGTATGAATGTATCATGCGTTTCCGTTACTGGCAGTTGCCCCAAAGTATTGCGGTGTCTTTAGCTGTATTACTGGTACAAATAATGTGGCAAGGGGTGATGTATCAAGGCTTACCACCAGTGCTTGTACAATTTTATGTAGGCTGTGAGGCAGCTCTAGCTCTTATTATGACGCTGTTTATGCAAGTGCTATTTGTTAACTCGTATGAATGGTTTACGAGTCATTGGACATATGAGAAGCTAGGCTCTGGATTAGTCGTGTTTGCTGCCATGCTTACTGGGATGCAAGCAGTTGTGATTAGCTATTTTTCACTTCCCATTTTTTTATTGCAGCTTTTTATCTGTTTTGGTGCATTGGTTGGCAGTGTCCCATTAGCAACGGTAATCGGAGCAGTGCTGGGAACTCTTATCGGTATTGCTAAGCTTTCATTTACCGGGATGCTTTCAGTTGCGACCTTAACGGGGCTGTGTGCAGGAATGGGAGCTAAAGGTGGTCGATTTGGTGTTGCGATCGGTAGTATTTTGCCAAGTGTCTTTTTTTTATTTTATGACGCTACACTGCCTTTAGATAGCGTGTATTTTACCTCCATTGCCATCGGGAGCATTCTTTTTCTAACGATCCCAAAGAAATATTCAGATAGGGTGAGGGACAAGCTTTTCCCACAACGTGAGGAGATTTTACTGGCACGACAGAATTGGTTAACCGAACATGTAACGTATAAATTAGAGCATTTTCAGCATTTTGTACAATTCATGAAGGAGCTTGTATTTGATCGCTTTATGACGGCTCCAGTTGAAGCTGCGAAGGAAGTATCTCCAATGAACACTTGTTTAAGCTGTTTCCGCTATGAACATTGCTGGGGTGCTAAAAATAACGGTATGGACAAGCTAGTGACAGACTGGTTTCATATGAAAGGAGTAGGCAAGGAATCAGCTATTCATCGTGTAGAAGAACAAATACGCTATAAATGCGTAAAATCGACGAAGATTTTTGAGGAATTAGATACAGAGCTTTATAGGGAACGCATTAATGGGCAGTACTTTCATGGTAAAAAAATGATTGCCCTGCAACTTCGTGATATGAGTAACCATTTAAACCAGTTAATCGCTGAGATGAAGGAGGATACAATTTCATTTGTTAGTGTAGAAAAGGATATTGCTGAACGCTTAAAGGATGCCAATATTGAATGTTTTCAACTAGATGTGCTTAGCAATAAGCCAGGTGCAAGAAAGATTGTTTGTGCTTTAGCACCAGCACGTGTCAATTGGGAGGAAGATACAACATTAGCTGAACGCATGATTCTGCCAATTCTTTATGAGATTTTCGATGAACCTTTTGAAATAGAAAAAGTAATAGCCTGTGAAATACCGTTTCGTCATGTTCAAATATGCTTTAGATCAGCTATTAGCTTTGAAGTAGAGTATGATATATATAGCATGTCGAAAGATGCAACACTATATTCTGGAGACTCTCATGCCCTCTTCCAATTGCATCCAGGACTATTTGCCATTTTGCTGTCTGATGGTATGGGGCAAAATAAAGAAGCACAACATGAAAGTAGAAAATTGATCCACTTGATGCGAGAGTGTCTTAATTACAATATGAATCCAGAAACGGCGATGCATACATTGCATTATGTTATGTCATTAAAGCAACAGGATGATATGTATGCAACACTTGATTTTGCACTTGTTGATTTACAGCATGGTGATTTGTGGTCGTGGAAGGCTGGAGGTATGTCGACCTATATTTTACGTGGAAAAGAGGTGCTGAAAGTTGAAAGTAATGCAGCACCTGTAGGATTTTTATCTATTTCAACAGTAGAAGCTGAAAAAAGAAAATTGAAGGCAGGAGACGTTATTTTAATGCACTCAGATGGCCTGTTTTCAAGTGTAGATGATTGGGATGAGCAAGAGGAAACATTTTTAGCTTTTGCACAGCAGGTTGCAAGTACAAATAAAACCATTCAAGAAAAGCTAACAACAATCATGCAATCATTCCAAGGGTATTTCGAAATAGAAGATGACTGTACAGTATTAATGTTAGAGGTGACGCATGTTGTACCGACATGGGCTGTCTTTAGACCAGCTCAGTATTCTATGAGTAATTCATCTTAAAATAACAACGAAAAGGGGAGGAGAAGCGTTTGTCATTTGAATTAAAGGTCAAAACATTTATTGAAGAAGAGCAATTATTACAGCAAGGCGATCATCTTCTCATCGCCGTTTCGGGTGGGGTAGACTCTATGGCGTTACTCCATTACTTTATCCAAACACAGGGGCAGTGGAACATTCAGGTGGAAGCAGTACATGTCGATCATATGTTGAGAGGACAAAACTCTGCTGAAGATAGAGCATTTGTCCAAAAGTATTGTGACGACAATGGTGTTTACTTACATGCTACAGAGATTCCAATACCTGCAATTATGGCACAGGAAAATGGTAATACACAGTTAATTTGTCGTAGGGAGAGGTATCGATATTTCAAAGAAATCTTGAGAAAAACAAATGCCAATAAGCTTGTAACTGCACATCATGCGGATGACCAACTGGAGTCAGTATTAATGGCCCTTACAAAAAATGCAACAATGAACAGTATGCAAGGCATACGTCCTCAACGATGTTTTGAAGGCAAATCATTAATTCGTCCGTTTTTAACGGTTACAAAGTCTGAAATAAGGGAATATTTACTTAGAAAAGGTTTGGATTATCGAGAAGATGCTAGCAATTCCAAAGACACCTATGTACGCAATCGCTTTAGACATCATGTGGTGCCTTTACTGGAGGCAGAAAATCCGAGAGTGACTGAGCAGGTGGCCCATTTCACAAAGCAATTGCAAGAAGACGATACCTTTTTAATGACATTAGCCCAAAATGTATTTTCTCAAACCATCATAAGAAGTAACGAAAATACATATAGCATGGAAATTGAGGCTTTTCAATTGGTACCACTTGCTTTACAAAGGAGGCTCATTTTAATACTATTAAACTATCTTTACAAAGATTCAAATACGATACAAAGTTATGCTTTATTGACTTCAATTTTAAAGCTTTGTGATACAACAGCAGGGTATGCTGAAATTCACTTGCCTGAAGATTTTCTAGCAGTTCGCCTTTACGGGAAATTAACGATTCAGAAGAATAAGCCATTAGGGGGCCAAACATCTCCTGAGAAACAAATGATTACGGCTGCTGATGGATGGACAACACTGACAAATGGTGAACGCTTATGCGTAGTCAATTTGCATGATTTATCGTCTGAATTGCTGACGGATACTGCACAGCTTTTTTATTTTAACGCTAGTAAACTCCAACTACCGCTCTATATTCGGGCACGCAAGGACGGAGACAGAATGCTGTTAAAAGGAATGGATCAGCCAAAACGCTTATCTCGCCTTTTTATAGATGAAAAGATTCCTTTAAATGAGCGAAATAGCTGGCCGTTACTGATTTCTCAATCTGATGAGGTGGTAGCGGTAATTGGTGTGCGTATGGGAATATTTTTTTCAACCACTCCGCAACCAAACGATGATACAGTGCTCATCGTAGACTAAGGTCTTTGTAAAATATTTCACCGTAATTGGTTGAAAATTTTTTGATACATCACGAGGAGGAATCGATATGTTACAAAACGACATCGAAAAAATTATGATTACAGAAGAACAACTGCAAGAAAGAATTGCACATTTAGGTGCACAATTAACAGAGGAATACAAAGATGCATTCCCATTAGCTGTTGGTGTGCTTAAAGGAGCAATGCCATTCATGACAGACCTAATGAAACGCTTCGATTCTTTCATCGAATTAGATTTTATGGATGTTTCTAGTTATGGTAATGCTACAGTGTCATCGGGTGAAGTGAAAATTTTAAAAGATTTAAACACAAGCGTTGAGGGACGTGACGTATTAATTATCGAGGATATTATCGATAGTGGTTTAACGTTAAGCTATTTAGTAGATTTATTTAAATACCGCAAAGCAAAGTCCATCAAAATTGTTACATTATTAGATAAACCATCAGGCCGTAAAGTGGACTTATCTGCTGACTATGTTGGTTTTGAAGTGCCGGATGGCTTCGTTGTAGGGTATGGCTTAGATTACGCAGAAAAATATCGTAATTTACCTTATATTGGTATACTGAAGCCTGAAGTTTATTCTTTCTAAGTTACAAAAACCAGCTATAAATGCAAAGGCCTCCAGCGCAAGTCACGTATTTTTCGTTATGTTTAACATAATTCAAAATCTTGACACAATGTTCAGCTATATCGAGTCCAAGGAACAGGTACAATTACGCTGGGACATATAAAGATGGCCTAAAACTGTTTTGATAACGGCAAAAGTGAACGAAACATTTTTTAAGTAGGGCTTTTCGTTGTATGATGAAATCATGATATGTTAAGATTTTACTTATAATTTTTCTGTTTGTAATGAGGAGGCTGGAGATGAATCGAATATTTCGATATACCATATTTTATTTACTGATTTTCCTAGTGATTATCGGTATTTTTGGTACTTTCAATAGTGGAAATTCACCAACGAAAGAGTTATCTTATCATGAGTTTCAACAAGCTCTAGATAAGAAAGAAATAACAAGTGCTACAATTCAACCTGATAAATCAGTTTACATCGTTGAAGGTACACTGAAAGGTTATGAGAAGGGTCAAAGCTTTACTGTGAATATCCCTCGTGATAACCAATCTTTAATGGACCGTATCGATGAGGCTGCTAAGGATAAAGATAGTAATATTAGTTATTTAGCAGCACCAGAAACAAGTGGATGGATTCAATTCTTTACAGGAATTATTCCTTTCATCATCATCATTTTCTTATTCTTCTTCCTAATGAGCCAATCTCAGGGTGGCGGTAATAAAGTGATGAGCTTTGGTAAAAGTAAAGCTAAACTTTATGATGACCAAAAGAAAAAAGTTCGTTTTACAGATGTAGCAGGTGCTGATGAAGAGAAAGCAGAGCTTGTAGAGGTTGTAGATTTTTTAAAAGACCATCGCAAGTTCACTGAAATCGGTGCACGCATTCCAAAAGGTATCTTACTTGTCGGTCCTCCAGGTACAGGTAAAACATTACTTGCACGTGCAGTGGCAGGCGAAGCAGGCGTTCCTTTCTTCTCAATTTCAGGTTCTGACTTCGTAGAAATGTTTGTCGGCGTCGGTGCATCACGTGTCCGAGATTTATTTGAAAACGCGAAGAAAAACGCACCATGTATCATCTTTATCGATGAGATTGATGCGGTTGGTCGTCAACGTGGCGCTGGTCTTGGCGGTGGCCATGACGAACGTGAACAAACACTGAACCAATTATTAGTTGAAATGGATGGTTTCGGAGCAAATGAAGGTATTATTATCATCGCTGCAACAAACCGCCCAGATATTTTAGATAAAGCGTTATTACGTCCAGGTCGATTTGACCGCCAAATTACTGTAGGTCATCCTGATGTAAAAGGGCGTGAGGCAATTCTTAAAGTACATGCACGTAATAAACCTTTAGCAGATACAGTTGATTTAGCTGCAGTTGCTCAACGTACTCCAGGTTTCTCCGGTGCAGATTTAGAAAACTTACTAAACGAAGCAGCACTTGTAGCAGCTCGTAAAAGTAAACGTACGATTAGTATGGCGGATATCGATGAAGCCTCTGACCGAGTAATTGCGGGTCCAGCTAAAGCAAGTCGAGTATATTCAGCCAAAGAGAAAAAACTGGTATCCTTCCATGAGGCTGGTCACGTAGTAGTAGGTCTTGAGCTTGATGAAGCGGATACAGTGCACAAAGTAACAATTGTTCCTCGTGGTCAAGCGGGTGGATATGCGATTATGTTACCGAAGGAAGAACGTTTCTTTACAACAAAGCAAGAGCTCTTAGATCGTATTGCAGGCCTTCTTGGTGGTCGTGTAGCTGAAGAAATTGTTCTTGGTGAAGTTTCTACTGGGGCACATAACGATTTCCAAAAGGTTACAAGCATTGCCCGTGCTATGGTTACCGAATACGGAATGAGTGAAAACCTTGGTGCTATGCAATTTGGTTCAAGTCAGGGTGGCAATGTATTCCTTGGTCGCGACTTTAATTCAGATCAAAATTATTCTGACTCAGTAGCCTATGAAATTGATAAAGAAATGCAAAAAATTATTGATACACAATATGAGCGTACAAAACGTATCCTAACGGAGAAGCGTGATTTGCTTGATTTAATTGCCAATACTTTAATGGAGAAAGAAACATTAAATGCACAGGAAATCGAACATTTACGTGATCATGGTATTTTACCAGAGCCAGAGGTCGTAGAAAATATTGAGGAGAGCACTCCGAAAATTGAAGCGAAGCCAACATTAGATACTATTGGTGAACCAACTGTTGAGAAAGAGCTACTTAGCAAAGAGCCTAACCCAACAACTTTAAATCTGGCAAAAGAAAGTAAAGAACCAAATGATGCTCCTAAAGGTATCGATGAGAAACGTGATTAAAGTAGAAAAGACTGTTTACCAAAATTAGGTAAACAGTCTTTTTCTTTGCCTTTTCTTGCTAATAAGCATTAGGATATATTTATGTAAGACAGTTACATATAACTCTGCTCTTAGGGTGGAGAGAAGATGTAATGTTAGTGAAAACAGATTGGAGTGTTTAACGTGGGAAATGTAACATTGAATAATGGACTTAAGATGCCTTTGGTTGGTTATGGTGTTTTTCGAGTACCTGAAGGAGATGACCTAGCAGAAGCCGTAAAAACAGCTATTGCTAAAGGTTATCGTAGCATTGATACAGCACAAGTATATCGCAATGAAGAAAGTGTTGGTCGTGGAATACAAGCCGCAATTGAAGAAGGTTTAGTAACTCGTGAAGAACTATTTATCACATCCAAAGTTTGGAACGATGGTCTTTCCTATGAAAAAACACTTGCCGCATATGATAGCAGTTTAGAGAAAATGGGATTAGACTATTTAGATTTGTATTTAGTGCACTGGCCAGGAATTGATCAAAATTATATTGAGGTTTACAAAGCACTAGAAAAAATTTATCAAGATGGTCGAGTACGCTCAATTGGTGTTAGTAATTTCCATGTGCATCATTTAGAAAGCCTTTTGAAGGAAACGACTGTTATTCCTGTTATTAATCAAATTGAATTTCACCCACATTTAACACAAGAGGAAGTACGTGCCTATTGTGAGGATAAGGGTATACAGGTGGAGGCGTGGTCTCCATTGATGAATGGCTCTCTACTTGAAGAAGCGTTGATTCAAGAATTAGCCTCTAAATACAGCAAGACACCGGCACAGATTGTGTTACGCTATGATGTACAGCATCATGTTGTCACAATTCCAAAGACGATGACACCGGCACGTATGTCTGAAAACCTTGATGTTTTTGACTTTGCGTTATCTGAGCAAGAAATGACACAGTTGGATGCATTGAATGATGGTCTACGTTGTGGTCCAGATCCAGAAAAATTTAATTTTAAATGATTTTCAAAGGGGCTGCCTAATTTAGGGAGCTCCTTTTTAAAGAAGCTTTCATCGTTATAGATGAACATCCACTGGAAAAATAAAGTAAGCATTCCGCTCACGCCTTTAGAGGAAGGAGATGAATGCTGAATCAAGGTAAAAAGTATGGTATCATTTTCTAAAGTATTTTAACTTCATTTCAATTAGATTGTAGCTGTCATGTTAGGTTTATGAAAGGTGCAATGATAATAGGGGAGGTGTCAGCCTTGATTTTAGTTTTAGATGCAGGGAATTCTAATATTGTATTAGGTGTCTATGATGACACCGAACAATTAGCTTTCCATTGGCGTATGGTGACGGACCTTCATAAAACAGAGGATGAATATGCTATGCAAGTACTTTCATTTTTTAATCATGCAGGCATTTCATTTGAACAAATTACAGGTATTATTATATCCTCAGTTGTGCCACCAATTATGTTTTCATTAGACGCGATGTGTCAGAAATATTTTCGAAGAAAGCCTTTGGTAGTTGGCCCGGGTGTGAAAACGGGTTTAAATATTAAATACGAAAATCCGCGTGAGGTTGGGTCAGATCGCATTGTGAATGCCATAGCAGCTCTAGATTTATATAAAGCCCCTTGTATCATAGTTGATTTTGGTACAGCGACAACCTATTGTTATTTGAATGAGAAGGGCGATTACATGGGTGGTGCTATCGCGCCGGGTATAACGATTTCTACAGAGGCTCTTTATACACAGGCTGCAAGATTGCCGCGTATTGAAATAGTACGGCCTTCACATATTGTCGGGAAAACGACCGTTTCTGCCATGCAGGCAGGTATTTTTTATGGCTTTGTAGGACAAGTAGAGGGCATTGTTAACCGGATGAAAGCACAAAGTAAAGAGGAGCCATTAGTTATTGCTACAGGTGGGCTAGCAAATTTAATCGCAGGGGAGACACAAATCATTGATGTTGTGGATCCGTTTTTAACTTTGAAGGGTTTATATAAGCTATATAAACGTAACCAATAGGAAATGAGGGACATTCCATTTATGAATGATTATTTAGTAAGAGGGTTAGGATTTAATGGGCAAGTTCGTGTGTTTGCAGCTCGTACAACTGCTACAGTAGGTGAAGCGCAACGTCGTCATGATACTTGGCCAGTTGTGTCAGCAGCTTTAGGTCGTTCAATGACAGCAGCTGTCATGATGGGAGCTATGTTAAAAGGTGAAGAGAAAATCACGATTAAAATTGAGGGTGACGGTCCAATTGGCCCTATGGTAATTGATAGTAATGCACATGGGGAAGTACGCGGATTTGTTACAAACCCCCATGTTCACTTTGATTTAAATGAGCAAGGGAAGTTAGATGTTCGAGCAGGCGTTGGTACAGAAGGATTTCTTACAATTGTTAAAGATCTTGGATTGAGAGATATGTTCTCTGGACAAACACCAATTGTTTCGGGTGAAATCGCTGAAGACTTTACTTATTATTTCGCAACATCTGAGCAAGTACCATCATCAGTTGGATTAGGTGTATTAGTCAATCCAGACAACACTATTCTTGCAGCAGGCGGATTTATTCTTCAATTAATGCCGGGCTGTGAGGAAGAAACAATCAATGAAATTGAACAACATCTTGCTACAATAGAGCCTGTTTCAAAAATGATTGAAAAAGGCTTTACACCAGAGCAAATTTTAGAAGCTGTTTTAGGAAATGGACATCTACAAATTTTAGATTCCATGCCAGTTGAATTTAAATGTCAATGTACAAAAGAGCGGTTTGGTGCAGCAATTTTAGGTTTAGGAGCAGCGGAAATTAGAGAAATGATTGAAGAGGATGGCGGAGCAGAAGCAGAGTGTCACTTCTGCCTAGAGACATACAGTTTTTCTAAGGATGAGCTAGAAGGGTTTATTGATGAGCTCAACGCGTAATCGACGACCTTCAACCACTGTAACACCAAACCAAACGCCTTTACTGCAACGTCGTTTAAAGACAAAGCCTGCTTTAGCTGTCATAGCGATTCTGTTATTAGGAAATATTTTATGGTTCATCAGCTGGTTAATCCCAAACAAAGGTCAGGAAATTGGTAGCGACGAACAAGTCGCTGCCATTGATGGGGATGTGATCACGCGCCAAGAGTGGATGATTGCCATGGAAGAACGATATGGTAAAGAAACACTACAAAATTTAGTAAATGAATCGGTAATGGAAAAGGCAGCAAAAACATATAAAATTAAAGTTACCGATAAAGAAATAGATCTTGAACTTGCGTTAATGCGTTCTGCTCAAGATAAGTTTGATACAGCCATGCAAAATCTATCAGTAGAGCAACTACGCCAAAAAATTCGTTCACAGCTTATATTGGATAAAGTACTCACGAAGGACGTAGTGATAGAGGAAGAAAGTGTTGAAAAGTATTATGAGGAAAATCAGGGGTTATATAATACAAAAACAAGCTATCGTACGAATTTTATTGAAGTCGATTCAAAAAAAGCTGCTGATGAGGCACTAGGTGAATTGAAAAATGGCTCTGATTTTACAGTGCTGGCACGAGAAATATCTGTTGATAGTGCTTCAGCCAGTCTAGGAGGAGATATTGGTTTCCTCACAGAGAATCAGGAGAATGTGGACCCTACCATTATTAATACTGTGAAATCTCTTAAGGCAAATGAGGTAAGTAAAGCCTTTAAGTTAGATAATGGTCATTATGGAATTGTTCAAGTGCAAGAGGTATTAGAAGGACAATCCTTTACATATGACGATGTGAAAGAACATATTGAGCGTGAATTGGCTTTAGAGCAATTGACGCAATCTGTTACACCGGAAGCATTTTGGTCTGAATTTAATGCTACTTGGTATTATGGAGAGTCTAAAAAAGAAAAATAATACATGAAAAGAGTCTGCAGGTTTTGCGGGGTAAAATGAGTCTGATCAAACTTGCAGGCATTCGTAGTGACATACCCAATGGATGCAGATTCTTTTTTTGTTGACAGATGATAAGGCTTTTCCTTTTTAAGTAATGATAAATATTCTGAAAATATAAGTTTTATTTATTGACAATCGAATGGAAAAATTGATAAAATACAAAATAAGTAAAACCTATAAAAATAGTAGGGATTGGGAGTGGATTAGTAAATGAGTAGATTAGCGAATTCAGTGGCTGAATTAGTTGGTAAAACACCAATTGTAAAATTAAATCATGCAACAAATGAAAATGAAGGTACTGTGTATGTAAAATTAGAATATTTTAATCCAGGAAGCTCAGTAAAAGACCGTCTAGCTTTAGCAATGATTGAAGCTGCCGAAAAAGATGGGACATTAAAACCGGGTGGTACAATCATTGAGCCGACTTCTGGTAATACAGGTATCGGTCTTGCGATGATTGCTGCTGCTAAAGGATACAAAGCGATTCTAGTTATGCCAGAAACAATGAGTTTAGAGCGTCGTAACCTATTACGAGCTTATGGTGCAGAGCTTGTGTTAACACCTGGTCCAGCAGGTATGAAGGGTGCAATTGCTAAAGCAGAAGAACTATCTGCTGAGCATGGCTACTTCCTCCCACAACAATTTACAAATCCAGCGAACGCTGTTATTCACCGTCTGACAACAGGTCCTGAAATTGTAGAAGCATTTGATGGCCTAACACTTGATGCATTTGTAGCTGGCGTTGGTACAGGTGGTACCATTACAGGTGCAGGTGCTGTATTAAAAGAAAAGTATCCAAACATTGAAATCATTGCTGTTGAACCAAAAGATTCACCAGTTCTTTCTGGTGGTCAACCAGGGCCACATAAAATTCAAGGTATTGGAGCAGGGTTTGTACCAGAAGTACTAGATACAGAAGTTTATTCTGCAGTATTCCCTGTTGAAAATGAGGTTGCTTTTGAGGTAGCCCGTAAAGTAGCGCGTGAAGAAGGTATTCTATGTGGTATTTCATCTGGTGCTGCAATCTATGCTGCAATTGAAGCGGCAAAACGTTTAGGTAAAGGTTCGAATGTTCTTGCCATTGTACCTTCTAACGGTGAGCGTTACCTTTCAACACCTTTATACCAATTTGAAGACTAAATAAAGATTTTTATGTAAGGGCTCCTTTTTAAAAGGGGTCCTTTTTAGTGCAAAAAAATGGACACTATTAAAATTATAAAAATATTCGCTTCTATGTAATATTCAAGTTAAGATGGAATCACACCACATGTTTAAAGGGGAAAATAACTTGAAAACAATACTTACAAAAACATTAACAATGGATGCAGATTCATTTTTTTATAGCTATAAGAAGCAAACAGAGACACAGCAAGCGCATGTATTTTTAGAGAGTGGACGCGGAGGGCATTTTACAATAGCTGCTTGGAATCCGTTAGCTACTGCACAATCAGTAGAGGAGGGACTTTTAGTAAACTGGAGAAATGGTAGACAAGAAGTTTTACAAGGTGAGCCTCTAGCTTTACTGGAAGAGCTTGTAGCGGAATATCGAATTTCTTATAATGTGGACCTTCCTGTTTTTCAAGGAGGGGCTATTGGGTTTGTTGCATATGATTATGCACGTAAAATTGAAGTACTTCCTAATATGGCAAAGGATGACTTGCAAATACCAGATATCTATTTTTATATTTTTGATAGTTGGGCAGTAAATGATGTGAAAACGAATACAGTTACTCTTATGAAGCTAGAAGATAGTAACGTTAACTTGGAAGAATGGGCTAACAACTGGCAGGTTGCAGCACAGTCTGGTTTAGAGGCGCGTAAATTTGAAAAAACAAATGCTGTAGAAGTTGCTAATGATGAGCATGAATTGCTTGTCTCATTTGCAGGAACTGATTTTGAAGAAGCTGTAAAGAAAATTCAAACCTATATAGCACAGGGTGATGTGTTTCAGGTAAACTTGTCTGTTCGTCAGTCCAAGAACTTAAATGCGACTGCGATGGATGTCTACGAGGCTTTACGAGCGTTTAATCCGTCGCCATACATGGCTTATATTGAAGCGCCTGACTTTGCTGTAGTTTCTGGGTCACCCGAGTTATTAGTAAAACGTCATGGCAATGAATTATCGACAAGACCCATTGCAGGTACTCGACCAAGAGGGAAATCCGAAGCGGAAGATTTAGCATTGGCACAAGAGTTGATTGATAATGAGAAAGAACGTGCTGAGCATGTGATGTTAGTGGATTTAGAGCGCAATGATTTAGGACGAGTATCAGCCTATGGAACAGTGGAAGTGGACGAATTTATGGTCATTGAGCGCTATTCACATGTCATGCACATTGTTTCAAATGTACGAGGAGAAATAGCGGAAGATAAAACGAATGCAGATGTTATCCGTGCAATGTTCCCAGGTGGGACGATTACAGGTGCGCCAAAGATCCGCACCATGGAAATTATTGAAGAACTGGAGCCTGTACGACGAGGTTTATACACAGGTTCTATCGGCTGGCTCGGCTATACAGGTGATATGGAGTTTAATATTGTGATCCGTACAGCATTTATAAAAGATGGAGTTGCACATATTCAAGCTGGAGCAGGTATTGTCATTGACTCTGTGCCAGAAAGAGAGTATCAGGAATCCTTAAATAAGGCGAAGGCAATGTGGCAGGCAAAGGCAATGGCAGAGGAGCGAGCAAAATGATTTTAATGATTGATAATTATGATTCATTTATCTACAACATCGTACAATATTTAGGTGAATTTGGTCATGAGATAGTAGTGAAACGAAATGATGATATAACAGTAGAGGAGATTGAGCAACTTGCACCTGATATGATTGTTATTTCTCCAGGACCATGTAGTCCAAATGAGGCAGGTGAAAGCCTGAACATTATTAAATATTTCGCGGGAAATATTCCGATTTTAGGGGTCTGCCTGGGTCATCAGGCACTTGCACAGGTGTTTGGCGGCAATGTCATACGAGCTGAGCATCTTATGCATGGTAAGACATCACCTGTGCTACATGCTGAAGTGGGTTTGCATAAAGGTATGCCAAATCCCTTCCAGGCCACACGTTACCACTCTCTTATTGTAGAAAAAGAGACATTACCGGCATGTCTAGAAGTAACCGCTTGGACAGAAGAGGGAGAAATTATGGGGCTTCGTCACACGGAATATTCGATAGAGGGTGTACAATATCATCCAGAATCTATTATGACAGAGCAAGGCAAAAAACTATTGCGTCAATTTATAGAGAAGTATGTAGAAGGAGTGGAATAGATGCAGTGCTGGATGAATGGAAACTATATGGACGCACAGGATTTGCGGATTTCTCCATTTGATCATGGCTTTTTATATGGATTGGGCTTTTTTGAAACATTCCGCACATATAGAGGTCAGGTATTTCGCTGGGAAGAGCATATGGATAGATTACAGCTTGCTTTATCTCAGTATCACATTCATTTAACCTATCCTGAAAAATTTTTACTTGAAGTTGTGCAACAGTTAAACAAGCTGGCTGGCGGTCAGGATGGCTACTTCCGTTTAAATGTATCAGCTGGAGAACATCATATTGGATTACAGCCAACAGAATATAAACAACCCAATGTCATTATCTTTCGAAAAGAACTTCAGAATACAAAACGTGGGACGGAAAAAATTGCGCAATGGCTTTCAACGCCACGCAATACACCTGAACAAGGATTGCGAGTTAAATCACATCATTATGGTAACAACGTGCTTGGCCGCTTTGAAATGCTATCACTGGCACAACGAGAAGGGTTCTTTTTAACAGAACAGGGCTATGTGGCTGAAGGTGTGACATCAAATGTTTTTTGGATAAAAAATGATATACTATATACGCCTTCCTTAGAGACAGGTATTTTACCGGGTATTATTCGAGCGTGGGTTATAGAGAAGGCCTCTGCACTCGATCTAGAAGTTAAAGAAGGTTTTTATACAAAAGAAGACTTACTACAAAGTACGGAATGCTTCATTACCAATTCAGTACAAGAGCTTGTGCCGATTAGTAGCTTAGAGAATGTGCAATTTTTAGGTAATAATGGGCCGATTTATTCGTGTTTACATGAGGCATTTGTTCAAGAAGTGGAGCAAGGATAGAGGGAGCGTTTACATGCTAGAAAAATATAAGAAACCATTAACGCTTAATGGTATTACATTAGACTATACAAAAGAAACATTTGTTATGGGGATTCTCAATGTTACACCAGATTCCTTCTCAGATGGTGGAAAATACAACAATGTAGAAGCTGCTGTTGCTCAAGCGAAAAAAATGGTGGCTGAAGGGGCTAAAATAATTGATGTAGGTGGGGAATCTACACGCCCTGGGTATGAACGAATTTCAGATGAAGATGAAATTGCACGTATTGTACCCGTTATTCAAGCATTAGCGAAAGAAGTAAGGGCTGTTATTTCCGTTGATACGTATAAAGCACATGTAGCCCGTGCCGCTATTGAAGCAGGGGCACATATGATTAATGATATTTGGGGTGCGAAGGCTGAGCCAGAAATTGCTCAGGTTGCTGCGGATTTACATGTGCCTATTATTTTAATGCATAATCGCGAAAATATGGATTATGGTGTTGATTTTTGGGCGACAGCAAAAATGGATTTAGAGAAAAGTATTGCCATCGCTCAGCAAGCGGGGGTTCCTGAACATCATATCATCTTAGATCCAGGTATCGGCTTTGCTAAAAATACTGGCCAAAATATAGTTATGATGCAACACTTAAAGGATTTAGTAGCTATGGGTTATCCTGTATTATTAGCAACGTCACGTAAATCAATGATCGGCAATGTCTTAAAACTACCTGTTGAAGAGCGTCTTGAAGGAACAAGTGCGACAGTGGTTTATGGAATTGAAAAGGGCTGTCATATGATACGTGTTCATGATGTAAAGGAAATGACGCGTGCAACGTATATGGCTGATGTCTTAGTGGGAAAACGTTTGTTTAAGGAGGAAGCGTGATGGATTACATTCATTTAAAGGACATGCAGTTTTATGGCTACCATGGTGTATTAGCAGCAGAAACAACTCTAGGTCAACGCTTTCGAGCAAATGTTTCCCTTGCTGTAGATATGACAAAGGCTGGAGAAACAGATGATCTCTCTTATACAGTGAACTATGCAGAGGTCTATGCATTATGCCGTGATATTGTGGAGGGTGAACCGTTTAAGCTAATTGAGGCTTTGGTCGTGAGAGTAGCGGATGCAATATTAACAACCTACCCTGATAAAGTAAAAGGAGTTCGTGTAGAACTAATTAAACCAGACCCACCAATTCATGGCTATTACAAAGAGGTGTCTGTTGAGGTAACGAGAGGTGATTTCTAATGAAGGATGTCTATTTATCTATCGGAACGAATATGGGAGAGAGATATGAGAATCTTCAGCACGCAGTTACCCTTTTAAAGGAAAAGGAAGGTATTAAGCTTATTTGTGTATCGTCCGTTTATGAAACTGCTGCAGTGGGTTATACAGATCAGGCAGATTTTTTAAATATTGCTGTTCATCTAAAAACAGATGTTTCTTCTGCTGATATGTTGAAGATTTGCCAATCCATAGAACAGGAATTAGGGCGTGTTCGAGAATTTCGCTGGGGCCCACGAATCATTGACCTTGACATTTTACTTTACAATCACGAAAATATTGAAACGGAGAGTTTAACAGTTCCCCATCCAAGAATGTACGAAAGAGCATTCGTCTTAGTACCATTAGTAGAGATTGCAGCATCACCCTTTGATGTACAGCTACAACAAGCGCACGATCTGTTGCAGCAAATGGATTGCGAAAATGAAGGTATAATCCTATGGAGTCCGTTTGAAGAGTTTTCAACGGTGCATTAAGTAATAGTGTGTGGATGAATGATCAATGCATAGCATTAACAATAGATAGCAAATAATAGGTAAAAGCTTTTAGAGGAGGAAGACAACGTTGAGTCTTACAACAGAGAAGCCGTTTCAAATTGGCGATATCGTCATGGACAATCGAGTGGTTTTAGCGCCGATGGCTGGGATCTGTAACTCTGCTTTCCGATTAACGGTTAAAGAGTTCGGAGCAGGTCTCGTGTATGCTGAAATGATTAGTGATAAGGGTATTGTCCAAAAAAACGAAAAAACATTAGGGATGCTTTATATCGATGAACGTGAAAATCCTCTGTCATTGCAAATTTTTGGTGGAGATAAAGCAACTTTAGTGGAAGCGGCGAAATATGTGGATGAAAATACAACTGCTGATATTATTGATATCAACATGGGGTGCCCTGTTAATAAAATCATTAAATGTGAAGCAGGAGCCCGCTTGTTACTTGATCCAAATAAAGTATATGAAATGGTAGCGGCTGTTGTGGATGCTGTCAAAAAACCGGTCAGCGTAAAAATGCGTATTGGCTGGGATGACGAGCATATTTTTGCGGTGGAAAATGCACAAGCTGTTGAGCGTGCAGGGGCAGCAGCGGTGGCGGTTCATGGTCGTACACGTGTACAAATGTACGAAGGTAAAGCGAATTGGGATTTCATTCGTCAAGTGAAGGAGAATTTAAACATTCCTGTGCTTGGTAATGGAGACGTGGAAACACCACAAGATGCTAAACGTATGCTTGAAACTACAGGAGTAGATGCAGTCATGATTGGACGTGCTGCATTAGGTAATCCATGGATGATTTACCGCACGGTTCAATACCTAGAAACAGGTGAGTTAAAGGAAGAACCAAGTGTTCGAGAAAAAATGGATGTATGTCTCCTACACTTTGAACGTCTTCTCCAATTAAAAGGAGAAGGAATTGCGGTGCGTGAAATGCGTAAACATGCGTCATGGTATTTAAAAGGAATTCGTGGTAATGGGAAAGCACGTAATGCTATTAATCAAACAGAAACGGCGGCAGACCTTCGTGTGCTATTAAATGGCCTTGTGCAGGAATATGAAGAGAGCAAATTTAATTTAGTCGGTCCAGAAGCTAAGGAATTAATTGTATAGTGATATGTATAGGGCGTCTCGGTATTTTTAAAAGAGGCGCCTTTGTGTTGCTAACTTTAATTTTTAGAATTATTAATCATCTTTTGTTGGATTGAAAATAAATTGAAACAGATGATTACAGCACTAAAATTGTGTACAATAGAAATATTATGGACGTAAACGCGGACAATTTACTTAAGGAGTGAAACAAGTGTCAAATAATATAGAAGAATTAAATGATCAACTTTTGGTGAGACGCCAAAAAATGACGACAATACTAGAAAACGGACAAGACCCTTTCGGAAGCCGTTTTGAGCGTACACATTTATCAACAGCAGTGCGTGAGCAATTTGCAGACCAAACAAAAGAGCAGCTAGAAGAAAACCTTCAGGAGGTTGTTATTGCGGGTCGTATTATGACGAAACGTGGTAAAGGAAAGGCTGGCTTTGCCCATATTCAAGATTTAGGTGGCCAAATTCAAATTTATGTTCGTCAAGATCATGTAGGCGAGGAAGCATATGAATTATTTAAGCAAGCAGACTTAGGAGATATTGTTGGAGTACGTGGAAACGTATTCCGTACACAAGTTGGAGAGCTTTCAGTAAAAGCGGAGGGCTTCACGTTCCTTACAAAAGCACTTCGTCCTATGCCAGAGAAATTCCACGGCCTACAGGATGTTGAGCAACGTTATCGCCAACGTTACTTAGATTTAATGACAAATGAAGATAGTAAAAAAACATTTATAACTCGTTCTAAAATCATTCGTGCAATCCGTAATTATCTAGATAACTCTGGATATTTAGAAGTAGAAACACCAATGCTTCATACGATTGCTGGTGGTGCAGCTGCTCGTCCATTTATTACGCACCACAATGCACTAGATATGGAACTATATATGCGAATCGCAATCGAATTGCATTTAAAACGTTTAATAGTTGGTGGTTTAGAGAAAGTTTATGAAATCGGTCGTGTATTCCGTAACGAAGGAATCTCTACACGTCACAACCCTGAATTTACAATGATTGAGCTATATGAAGCATATGCTGATTATCAAGATATCATGTCACTAACTGAAAACCTTATTGCACATGTTGCGCAAGAAGTTCTTGGTACAACGACAGTTCAATATGGAGAAGATGAAATCAACCTTGCAGTAGGTTGGAAACGAGTACACATGGTAGACGCTGTAAAAGAGGCAACAGGTGTAGACTTCTGGCAGCCAATGACAAAAGAGCAAGCGCAAGCACTTGCAAAAGAGCACGGAGTAGAAGTGAAAGATGTTCATGAAGTAGGTCATATCATTAATGAATTCTTTGAACAAAAAGTAGAAGAGACTCTTGTGCAGCCAACATTTGTATATGGTCATCCAGTAGAAATTTCACCTCTTGCGAAGAAGAATCCAGAGGACGAGCGTTTCACAGATCGTTTTGAGCTATTTATTGTTCGTCGTGAGCATGCAAATGCCTTCACAGAATTAAATGATCCAATCGACCAACGCCAACGCTTTGAAGCGCAATTAGCAGAAAAAGCAGCTGGTAACGATGAAGCACATGAAATGGACAACGATTTCATTGAAGCGTTGGAATACGGTATGCCCCCAACAGGTGGACTAGGTATTGGTATTGACCGTTTAATCATGCTTCTTACAAATTCACCATCAATTCGTGATGTATTATTATTCCCAACAATGCGTCATATTACAAAATAGTTAAATTGTAATGAAGTCTTTTCGTGAAGCAATAAAAGAATAGTAATGAATGAAGAGGAGAATTCACAATATAGGTGAGTTCTCCTCTTTTTAAGCTATAAAAAAATTAAGTTGTTTAAACGAGGATTAAATTTAGGTTATACTTTTATAGTTCTATGTTTTTCAAATTCAAAAAGTATAAAAAGAAGTATTTTTATTGGGGGCTTATAATGAATTACAAAATTATTAACAAACAAGTATTTGAACAGGCACAACTACGTTCGGTTTCTGATGTGCCATTTACTGAAGAAGAACTTGAGAATGGTATGAAATTAGTGGTTGCTAAAAAAGATGAGAACCTTACTTTATATTTAGTAGAAATAGATGGCCACAAGAAATTCGACGTTCGTTGGGATGACTCTTCTGAAGTTTTCAGTGGCTGGTATTCTGCGTGGGACAATTTCTTATGGTGCTTAAATATTGTGGATCCTCAAGCGGATGACCTTAAATAGGGACATAAATAGCAGTAAGCAGGCGCTAAAGTGCAGTAGAAGCACTTTAGCGCCTGCTTATTTGTTAGGAAATGAAAAACTAAATAGAACTTTATAGTGAATTATATAGGAAACGTTGTTATAGCGGTTATAAAATTAAAAGTAGGTTTGTGCGAAAGGTTAAACATAAATGCTTAGATTCAAACTATCCAGAAGACAACGGGATTTATTCATAGTAGCGTTATAGCATGAAATTATATTGCTATGTTGATTACAATTTACAAGACTTTGATTTATAAATCTGAAGGAGTAATGTTTACAAACAAATACCACTGAGATTTCCTTCCCTAAACAAATGGTATCTTGAGAATAAATAAGTATTTTTATTTTAAAACATTGAGATTTAAAAGAAAGAGATGTATAGTAAAACAAATAATTAAGTAAGCAAAGAGAATATCTCAATTTGGTATTCTCGTAAATGCACAAAAATGCTTATAAATTTATGTTTTTTTAATTCAATAGATTTTATTAAAAAAACACTTGCCAAGTCTATCATAACGTGATAAATTATTACTTGTCGTTAAGACGACGTAAGAACTAACATCAAACTTCAAAAACAATTTGAATAAAAAGATGTTGACTTGGTAAAGTGGTTATGATAAGATTTAAAAGTTGTCTCTTCTGGGAATGAAAGTTTTCTTGAAAAAGATGTTGACAACGAGAAAAGATGTTGTTATAATATAAAAGTTGCTGTCGAAAGATGGTTGACGAAATGAACCTTGAAAACTGAACAAGCAAAACGTAATCAATAAAGTTTTCAGTAACTAACTTCGGTTAGTGAATGAAACAAAATTTTGGACATCAAAAAATGATGCCAGCAAAACAATTTGAGCTATTCAAATTTCTTTTATGGAGAGTTTGATCCTGGCTCAGGACGAACGCTGGCGGCGTGCCTAATACATGCAAGTCGAGCGAACAGAGAAGGAGCTTGCTCCTTCGACGTTAGCGGCGGACGGGTGAGTAACACGTGGGCAACCTACCTTATAGTTTGGGATAACTCCGGGAAACCGGGGCTAATACCGAATAATCTGTTTCACCTCATGGTGAAACACTGAAAGACGGTTTCGGCTGTCGCTATAGGATGGGCCCGCGGCGCATTAGCTAGTTGGTGAGGTAACGGCTCACCAAGGCGACGATGCGTAGCCGACCTGAGAGGGTGATCGGCCACACTGGGACTGAGACACGGCCCAGACTCCTACGGGAGGCAGCAGTAGGGAATCTTCCACAATGGGCGAAAGCCTGATGGAGCAACGCCGCGTGAGTGAAGAAGGATTTCGGTTCGTAAAACTCTGTTGTAAGGGAAGAACAAGTACAGTAGTAACTGGCTGTACCTTGACGGTACCTTATTAGAAAGCCACGGCTAACTACGTGCCAGCAGCCGCGGTAATACGTAGGTGGCAAGCGTTGTCCGGAATTATTGGGCGTAAAGCGCGCGCAGGTGGTTTCTTAAGTCTGATGTGAAAGCCCACGGCTCAACCGTGGAGGGTCATTGGAAACTGGGAGACTTGAGTGCAGAAGAGGATAGTGGAATTCCAAGTGTAGCGGTGAAATGCGTAGAGATTTGGAGGAACACCAGTGGCGAAGGCGACTATCTGGTCTGTAACTGACACTGAGGCGCGAAAGCGTGGGGAGCAAACAGGATTAGATACCCTGGTAGTCCACGCCGTAAACGATGAGTGCTAAGTGTTAGGGGTTTCCGCCCCTTAGTGCTGCAGCTAACGCATTAAGCACTCCGCCTGGGGAGTACGGTCGCAAGACTGAAACTCAAAGGAATTGACGGGGGCCCGCACAAGCGGTGGAGCATGTGGTTTAATTCGAAGCAACGCGAAGAACCTTACCAGGTCTTGACATCCCGTTGACCACTGTAGAGATATAGTTTCCCCTTCGGGGGCAACGGTGACAGGTGGTGCATGGTTGTCGTCAGCTCGTGTCGTGAGATGTTGGGTTAAGTCCCGCAACGAGCGCAACCCTTGATCTTAGTTGCCATCATTTAGTTGGGCACTCTAAGGTGACTGCCGGTGACAAACCGGAGGAAGGTGGGGATGACGTCAAATCATCATGCCCCTTATGACCTGGGCTACACACGTGCTACAATGGACGATACAAACGGTTGCCAACTCGCGAGAGGGAGCTAATCCGATAAAGTCGTTCTCAGTTCGGATTGTAGGCTGCAACTCGCCTACATGAAGCCGGAATCGCTAGTAATCGCGGATCAGCATGCCGCGGTGAATACGTTCCCGGGCCTTGTACACACCGCCCGTCACACCACGAGAGTTTGTAACACCCGAAGTCGGTGAGGTAACCTTTTTGGAGCCAGCCGCCGAAGGTGGGATAGATGATTGGGGTGAAGTCGTAACAAGGTAGCCGTATCGGAAGGTGCGGCTGGATCACCTCCTTTCTAAGGATTATTTCGGAATACAAACCTAGGGTTTGTAAGATTACGTTTTGCGTTCAGTTTTGAAGGTTCATTCTTCTTGAATGAACATCTTCAAAACTTGTTCTTTGAAAACTGGATAAAACGACATTGAAATTGTAACAAACACATTTATTTTTTTAAGTTTTTTTATAGGCTTAATAACATTAAAAGGTTTCAAGACACGAGCAGTTCTAGGAAGCAATCGAGTGAATGAAGGAGCGTACTTGAGTACGTGACTGATTGAACGAGTGAAGCTGACAACGAAATGTGATGTGTATTGAAAGCTGATAGGTTAAGTTATTAAGGGCGCACGGCGAATGCCTTGGCACTAGGAGCCGAAGAAGGACGGCACTAACACCGATATGCTTCGGGGAGCTGTAAGTGAGCTTTGATCCGGAGATTTCCGAATGGGGGAACCCACTACGTTTAATCGCGTAGTATCTTGACGTGAATACATAGCGTCTTGAAGGCAGACCCAGGGAACTGAAACATCTAAGTACCTGGAGGAAGAGAAAGAAAAATCGATTCCCTGAGTAGCGGCGAGCGAAACGGGAAGAGCCCAAACCAAGAGGCTTGCCTCTTGGGGTTGTAGGACACTCAATACGGAGTTACAAAAGAGCGAGTTAGATGAAGCGACTTGGAAAGGTCCGCCAGAGCAGGTAAAAGCCCTGTAGTCGAAAGTTCGTTCTCTCCTGAGTGGATCCTGAGTACGGCGGAACACGTGAAATTCCGTCGGAATCTGGGAGGACCATCTCCCAAGGCTAAATACTACCTAGTGACCGATAGTGAACCAGTACCGTGAGGGAAAGGTGAAAAGCACCCCGGAAGGGGAGTGAAAGAGATCCTGAAACCGTGTGCCTACAAGTAGTTAGAGCCCGTTAATGGGTGATAGCGTGCCTTTTGTAGAATGAACCGGCGAGTTACGATTACGTGCGAGGTTAAGCTTTAGAAGGCGGAGCCGCAGCGAAAGCGAGTCTGAATAGGGCGAAATAGTACGTGGTCGTAGACCCGAAACCAGGTGATCTACCCATGTCCAGGGTGAAGGTAAGGTAACACTTACTGGAGGCCCGAACCCACGCACGTTGAAAAGTGCGGGGATGAGGTGTGGGTAGCGGAGAAATTCCAATCGAACTTGGAGATAGCTGGTTCTCTCCGAAATAGCTTTAGGGCTAGCCTCGTGATGAGAATACTGGAGGTAGAGCACTGTTTGGACTAGGGGGCCATCCCGGTTTACCGAATTCAGACAAACTCCGAATGCCAGATATTTATGCACGGGAGTCAGACTGCGAGTGATAAGATCCGTAGTCAAAAGGGAAACAGCCCAGACCACCAGCTAAGGTCCCAAAGTAATCGTTAAGTGGAAAAGGATGTGGCGTTGCACAGACAACCAGGATGTTGGCTTAGAAGCAGCCATCATTTAAAGAGTGCGTAATAGCTCACTGGTCGAGTGACGCTGCGCCGAAAATGTATCGGGGCTAAACGATTCACCGAAGCTGTGGATTGACATCTACGATGTCAGTGGTAGGAGAGCGTTCTAAGTGCGTTGAAGTCAGACCGGAAGGACTGGTGGAGCGCTTAGAAGTGAGAATGCCGGTATGAGTAGCGAAAGACGGGTGAGAATCCCGTCCACCGTATGACTAAGGTTTCCTGAGGAAGGCTCGTCCGCTCAGGGTTAGTCGGGACCTAAGCCGAGGCCGATAGGCGTAGGCGATGGACAACAGGTTGATATTCCTGTACCACCTCCTCACCGTTTGAGAAATGGGGGGACGCAGTAGGATAGGGTAAGCGCGCTGTTGGTTATGCGCGTCCAAGCAGTAAGGCGTGTGTGTAGGCAAATCCGCACACTGTAACGTTGAGCTGTGATGGCGAGTCCGTATGGACGAAGTTCCTGATTTCACACTGCCAAGAAAAGCCTCTATCGAGGTGAGAGGTGCCCGTACCGCAAACCGACACAGGTAGTCGAGGAGAGAATCCTAAGGTGTGCGAGAGAACTCTCGTTAAGGAACTCGGCAAAATGACCCCGTAACTTCGGGAGAAGGGGTGCTCTTGAGCGTGCAAGCGCATGAGAGCCGCAGTGAATAGGCCCAGGCGACTGTTTAGCAAAAACACAGGTCTCTGCAAAACCGTAAGGTGACGTATAGGGGCTGACGCCTGCCCGGTGCTGGAAGGTTAAGAGGAGTGGTTAGCGCAAGCGAAGCTGCGAATTGAAGCCCCAGTAAACGGCGGCCGTAACTATAACGGTCCTAAGGTAGCGAAATTCCTTGTCGGGTAAGTTCCGACCCGCACGAAAGGCGTAACGATCTGGGCACTGTCTCAACGAGAGACTCGGTGAAATTATAGTACCTGTGAAGATGCAGGTTACCCGCGACAGGACGGAAAGACCCCGTGGAGCTTTACTGTAGCCTGATATTGAATTTTGGTACAACTTGTACAGGATAGGTAGGAGCCAGAGATCTCGGAGCGCCAGCTTCGAAGGAGGCGTCGGTGGGATACTACCCTGGTTGTATTGAAATTCTAACCCATGCCCCTTAGCGGGGCAGGAGACAGTGTCAGGCGGACAGTTTGACTGGGGCGGTCGCCTCCTAAAAGGTAACGGAGGCGCCCAAAGGTTCCCTCAGAATGGTTGGAAATCATTCGTAGAGTGTAAAGGCACAAGGGAGCTTGACTGCGAGACCTACAAGTCGAGCAGGGTCGAAAGACGGGCTTAGTGATCCGGTGGTTCCGCATGGAAGGGCCATCGCTCAACGGATAAAAGCTACCCCGGGGATAACAGGCTTATCTCCCCCAAGAGTCCACATCGACGGGGAGGTTTGGCACCTCGATGTCGGCTCATCGCATCCTGGGGCTGTAGTCGGTCCCAAGGGTTGGGCTGTTCGCCCATTAAAGCGGTACGCGAGCTGGGTTCAGAACGTCGTGAGACAGTTCGGTCCCTATCCGTCGTGGGCGTAGGAAATTTGAGAGGAGCTGTCCTTAGTACGAGAGGACCGGGATGGACACACCGCTGGTGTACCAGTTGTCTTGCCAAAGGCATCGCTGGGTAGCTATGTGTGGACGGGATAAGTGCTGAAAGCATCTAAGCATGAAGCCCCCCTCAAGATGAGATTTCCCATTACGCAAGTAAGTAAGATCCCTCAAAGACGATGAGGTAGATAGGTTCGAGGTGGAAGTGTGGTGACACATGGAGCTGACGAATACTAATCGATCGAGGACTTAACCAAAAACGTTTGAAACATTCAATGAACCGTTTATCCAGTTTTGAAAGAACAAGAAAGTTTTTTAAAAAAACTTGCATTTATAACGAAATAAGTTATAATAAATCTTGTCTTTTAAAAAGTCTAGTGATGATGGCAAAGAGGTCACACCCGTTCCCATACCGAACACGGAAGTTAAGCTCTTTAGCGCCGATGGTAGTTGGGGGCTTCCCCCTGTGAGAGTAGGACATCGCTAGGCATATTACCCAGGAGGATTAGCTCAGCTGGGAGAGCATCTGCCTTACAAGCAGAGGGTCGGCGGTTCGAGCCCGTCATCCTCCACCATACGCCGGTTTAGCTCAGCAGGTAGAGCAACTGACTTGTAATCAGTAGGTCGTGGGTTCGATTCCTATAGCCGGCACCATTTTTTAGAGCCATTAGCTCAGTTGGTAGAGCATCTGACTTTTAATCAGAGGGTCGAAGGTTCGAGTCCTTCATGGCTCACCATTTTTAATAATAGTAAGCGGGTGTGGCGGAATTGGCAGACGCACTAGACTTAGGATCTAGCGCCGCAAGGCGTGGGGGTTCGA